>CAKOMH010000017.1:0-26101 GCA_934096595.1 uncultured Bacilli bacterium
GAACAATAACTCTTATAAAACAGGGATTTATGTTAAGGATAACCTACTTGGAAACGGTACTTTAACCTATATTGACCCAGAAACTAAAATATATGGGGCCCTGGGACACTATATTATCGATAGTAATACTAATGCGGCTATTGAAATTAAAGATGGTTCTATTTTTAAAAGTGTTATAACTAATATTACTAAAAGTAGCGATGGGAACCCCGGTAGTATTAATACTAAGTTTTATCGTCAAAATATTTATGGTAATATAGATAAAAACACTTTGGCCGGTATCTTTGGTAAGTATAATAATATTCCTACTAATAAGCAATTGATACCAGTTGCTAAAATGGATGAAGTAAAGCTTGGTAAAGCAACAATTTATACTTCTTTACAACAAGACGAAATTAAAGAATATACTATTAATATTCTAAAAATTGATAAAACTAGTGCCATAAAAAATATATACTTTGAAATTACTGACGAAAATCTAATTAATACCGCCGGTGGGGTTGTTCAGGGGATGAGTGGCTCTCCAATTGTGCAAAATGGCAAGTTAATTGGGGCTGTAACCCATGTTACCATTGATAATGTCAAAACTGGTTACGGAATTAGTATCATAAATATGCTAGAAGAAGGCGAAAAATAGTGGTAAATAATATCACTTTATCGTATACTTATGATTGGTGATAATAAATGAAAAAAATAACAATATTTGGTGGCGGCTCCGGATTGTCGCAAATTTTAAAAGGATTAAAATTATTTCCTGTTGAAATAACAGCCGTTGTATCTGTTGCTGATAATGGAGCTTCTACTGGGCGTTTGCGGAAAGACTTGAATATTCCTGCCGTTGGTGATATTTCCAAAGTTATGCTTGCCATGTCAAATGTAGATAGCGATACCTTAAAACTTTTAAATTATCGTTTTACTAAATCAAAAACTCTAGGTAATCATTCAATAAAAAATCTTTTATTAAGTGCATTATTAGATATAAAAGGCAATTTTAATGATAGTATTCCTATCTTAATGAAATTATTAGATGTCAACGGTAATATTTTGCCTTTAACAGAGGATAATGCTGATCTAGTTGGTATTACTGAAGATAATAAAAAAATTTTAGGAGAAGAGCAAATTACAAAATGTGCAAGTAAGATTAAGAAGGTCGAATACAGTAGAAAAATTAAAATAAATCCCCAAGTTTTAAAAGCAGTAGAAGAGGCCGACTTAATCATATTTTCATCAGGTTCTTTATTAACCAGTATAGCACCTCATTTAATTAATAAATCCTTAGTTAAGGCTATTAACAATGCTAAAGCTCCTAAAATGTATATTTGTAATCTTTTCACCCAACCTGGGGAAACCGATAATTATGCTGTCAGTAATCATATTAAAACATTGGAAAGTTATTTAGGAAATAAAGGCGTTGATGTTGTTATTGCTAATAATAATATGCTAAACAACGAACTAGTTAATATTTATCAAACAACTGAGCAAAAAGATCCTGTTATTTTAGATACGGATAATCTAAAAAAATTAGGTATTAAAATACTCGCTGATGATTTAGCTAAAGAAGAAGACGGCGTTTATCGTCATGATTCTTTAAAAACAGCCTATTTAATATTTTCCTATTTAATGGATAATGAATAAGATAACAATAATTATGGTAAGTATAAATCGCAAAAAAGTTTAAACTTCAAGTTTAAGGTAATTAAAGCCAAATAAAAAAATGGTTTTTAAAAAATATAGAAGTCTTAAAAGGTAAATTTCACTGAAAAGATGATTAAAAAACTTTAGAAATCCTTAATGCTATGCTTAACATTTACTAAGTTTTTTAATAAATAGTAAAGTTGTAAATTAAGTAATATTAGTTAGCAATTTAGCAAATTTGGTTAAAACAAACATCAAGTTTAGGAAGAAAACTCTTGCTAAACTTTTATTTTGGCCTTTTGACACCCTCTAAAGTATTTGTTAATCTATAGCCTCGAAAAGGAGATTTTTTATGAAGAAGTTACAAAAAATAATAATTATTTTAGTCAGTGTTTTTACATTAAATTTTACCTTTGCAAGTGTTAAAGCAGCAAATGGAGAACAATTTTATGAAGGTGAATGGATTTCTGATATTTATATTAACAAAGTAATGAATAATGGTTACAAAAAATATCAGCAAGCCCAGATAATCAGGCGTAAAAGTGATAATCAGTTTGCTTACTGCTTAGAACCATTCGTTAAATTAAAAAGCAATGCTTCATATAATGAAGTATCTAAGAATTACCAGAATAGTTTTTATGCCTCCGTTAAACAGTGGCATCGTGTTAACCTCTTAGCCTACTATGGTTATATGTATGATGGCCATGAGGACCCAAAATGGTATGCCATTACACAAGTCCTTATCTGGAAAATTTTTTATCCTGATTATGATATTTACTTTACTGATACTTTAAATGGTAAGAAAAAAGTAAACGCTTATCAAGAAGAAATAGCTGAATTAGAAAGACTAATAGTTAACCATGATAAAAATATTAGTTTTTTAAGCGATAATATTAATTTGAATATAAATGATAGAATTTCTTTAACAGATACTAATGGTCTATTAAAAGACTTTTCACTTACTAATTCAACCATACCGGCTTATCTTAATAATAACACCCTAACCATTGAAGGTACTATGATAGGAGAACAAACCATTTCCTTTGTAAAAAAGGACAATAAATATACTAGTGTTCCCTTATTATATATAGATGATAATTCTCAAAATATTTTAATGAGTGGCTCCTTTGAACCTATTAACATTGATATGAAAATCCAAGTAAATGGGTATGCCCTTAAAGTGCAAAAAGTTGATATGGATACAAGGCAACCAATTAAAAAGGCTGGTTTACAGTTTAAGATAAAAAATTTAAATACCGGCGAATTTATTGAAAATCCTGATAATCAAAAAGATAAATATATTTTTGAAACCACTAATGAAGGTTACTTTAAAACCTCAAATATTTTAACTTATGGTAAATATGAAATTACTGAAGAAAGTATCAGCCTTGATGGTTACCTATGGAATAAAAAGCCATTAGTCATTGAATTAAATGAAAACACATCTTATTTAAAAGACGATAATAATCGTTTTTATACAACAATCATGTTTGAAAACAAAAGAATTACTGGGCAAATTATAGTCCAGAAAAATGGAGAAATTTTTGAATCTAATAATAATAATTTTAGCTATAATTTTACCAATTTAGCAGATGCAACCATTGGTTTATATGCTAAAAATAATATCATGGATATTAATGGTCAAATTATTTTTAAGAAAAATGAACTCGTTAGTCAAGGCAAAACAAATAATAAAGGCCGAATTACTTTTGATAAGCTTTATTTAGGTGATTATTATCTTCAAGAAATAGCCACTCCAGAAGCTTATGAATTAGATAAAACTAAATATAATGTTTCTTTAAAATCTGATAATAAAAAGACGGTCGTAGAAGCTAAAATGACTATAAATAATTATTTAAAAAAAGGTAATGTTACAATAACTAAAGTTAGCAGTTTAACAGGAAACCCTTTAGAAAATGCTAAAATCGGTATTTTTAACGAAAATGATAATTTAATATATTCTGCCCTTACAGATTCAGAAGGAAAAATTATTCTTAATGACTTACCCATTGGTTCTTACTATCTAAAAGAATTAGAAGCTCCCCAAGGCTATAGTAAAAGTGCTGAAATAACTCCATTTAATTTAACTAGTAATGGTGAAGTAATTTATATTGAACTTCCTAACGACCCAATAATTGCTATTCCAGATACCTATATTAAACAAAATATGGCTGGTGAATTAATGTGTTTAGGAGAAGTGAGTCTTGTAGTATTATGTTATTTTTTAAAACAAAAACTAAAAAAATAATCGATTTAATTAAATTGATTCTAATCATAATATTTGTAATCCTAACAAACTTACTTATCTTAAAAGTTAGAGAAGAAAATATTTATTCAAGTACCGTCAAGATTAATGATTTTATTCCTGATTTAAATCATAAAATTTTTTCTAACCAGCAAAATTCTAATAACAGTAATGAAAATAGTAATGATAATACCATTTCAAATGATTACAATATTGAAGATAATAAGAGTAATAGGAAGATTCAACATTTAGAATATAGTAATGGTCTTTTAGAAATACCGAAAATAAATTTGCATCAAGCTCTACCTAATAAAGAAGATAGTACTCTTAATAATGTTAATAAAAATATTTATGTCGTTAAAGAATCTATTTTTCCTTCAGATAGTAAAAATAGTCATATCATCTTAGCAGCGCATGCTGGTTTTGGAAAAATAGCCATTTTTAAGCGCTTACCAGAATTAAAAATCAATGATACAATAAACTTCTATTATCAAAATAAGAAATATGTATATCAAGTTACCGAATTTTATGAAATTGAAAAAACAGGAATAATGACTTTTAAAGCAAGTTCGGAAAATGATATTACTCTCATAACTTGCTTGCAGAAAACTAATAAACAAATAATTTATCATGGCACATTAATTTCCACTAGTAATATTAGCTAAAAAATGCTATTATATCTTCCTATGTGGTGATTTATGAAAGATTATAAAGAAATAATTTTAATTCAATTAAAGGCTCAAAGAGAGTATATTGAAAGATATGGTAGTGGCAATGCAACTAAAGATTTAAATTTGATTATTAAAATAGAAGAACTTGTTAAAAGGTATACGGCAATTACCCAAGAGCAGTTTGAAATATTCGATCAAATATTGATTGCTATTGATAATCGTATATCTTCTAAGAGTATAACTATAAAAAGATAAAGAAGTAAAAATTAAAAGATAATGATATCATCTTGAAAAAAATTATGTTATGATATAAAAGAAAGTAGGAATAATATGATTAATGATGATACTGATTTAGATTTTACTTGTAAAACAGCTTGGCTTGATGATATTTTTTTAGGAACGAAAGAATCACAGGGGATTAGAAATGCCGCCAACGCGATTAAATTTGTACTTTTTGATGATACTAGCGTTCTTCCTGATGGGTTAAAATTCAAAGATAAATTTGAATTTATTTCTGCAAGAAGAGGAGGACGCAGCAAAGCAAAGTTATTAACAGCGATTGATTTAATTCAAATTTTATGCGTTTATGCCATGCAATCTTTTGGAATTAATGATAGGAGTTTTACCTTAGGTTATGAAGATTATAATAATCTCAAAAATCATAAAATAACCTGTGATTATACTAAAGACTTCGCTATAGAGATAACCGCTTTTGCTTGCTTAGACAATATTTACGGGGCTTACGAACTATTAAAAAACAATAAAGACTTAAAACTAGCTTTAGTAGATGCCCTTATCAATGAACGCTATATTGAAAATAAAATGCTTATGTTAAATCGCTTTGATGGTTTATTAGTAAATGAAGATATTAATAATGAGGATAGAGAAAAATTTTTAGATAATTTTAAAGAATTAGACAATTACTTTTTTAATATTCGAATGCGAAGCAATGATTATTTGGAGTATGTTAATCTCTAAAAAACTTTCTTTCTAACTAATATTATTACTAAATATCATTTTTTTCTTTAAATTTTCTTTGCTTTTTGTTAAACTAAAGATGCTTAAAAAAGGAGAGTTTAGAATATGAAAAAATTAATTGATGAATTTAAAAAGTTTATCATGCGAGGCAATGTTATTGATTTAGCAGTCGGCGTTGTTATGGGAAATGCTTTTTCTAAAATTGTTAGCTCACTTGTTAATGATATTATGATGCCTATCATTGGAGTTATTATTGGTGGTCATGATTTTAGTAATCTTTCGATTACAGTTGGCAGCGCTAAAATTATGTATGGTTCCTTTATTCAAAATATCATTGATTTCTTAATCATTGCTGCTTCTATCTTTGTTTTTATTAAAGTAATTAATGCTTTAATGCGTAAAAAAGAAGAACCTAAAAAGGAAGAAAAGAAAGAAGAGGCCCCAAAAGTTAGTGAAGAAGTATTACTATTAAGAGAAATTCGTGATTCTTTAAAAAAAGAAGAAAAAAGCACTAAGAAAAGCAAATCTTAGTGTCTTTTATTTGGCAATAAACATTGCAGCATACGAAGCAACAATACCAACTACCATCACAATTAACATAGTCCATACAACTATCTTTTGGGTTTTCTTTTTCATTATTACATTAACCTTCTTTCAACTTTTTCAATAATCAGTATTATTGTAGCATAATTTTTTTCCCTTGCCAATATACTTATATGGGTGAGAATATTGAAATACTTAAAAAAGCACAACGCTATAGTAACATTTCTAGTGAGTCTCTTCATAATCGGATTTATATTTGGTCTTATTTTAGGGTTTAAACAAGATACTATTTTTAAAACTGATGTCATCAACAGTTTAAGTAATTTAAAAGAATTATTACTAGCTAGTAAGATTAATAATATTTTTATGCACTTTTTATTATTCATCATTTTAATTGCTACCTCTTTTTTAGTTCCTTTATATTTCCTTAATTTTATCTTTCTTTTCTTTAAAGGTATTACCATTGGTTTCTCTTTATATATATTTTCTATAGTTTTAGGATTTAAAGGCTTTTTAATTGGTCTTTTTTATAATATATTTACTAGTTGCTTATTTTGCTTTGTCTATATATATTTAATTATTCGAGGCATAAATCTTAATAAAAAAGTTATTGGCTTTACTTTAACTCATGAAAAAAAATATTTAATAAACATTAAAAATACATTATTAGGTATTGTAATTACTAGTGGTATATGTTTATTATATGATCTTCTTCTTTATATATTTTCTAATTTTATTATAGATAAATTAATTTGGCTTTTTTAATGGACTTTAGAGTTACAATTTGATAAAATAATTTGCAGGAAGTGGTACTATGAAAACTGTTGTTGTTGGCATGAGTGGGGGAGTAGATTCCTCAGTTTCAGCATACTTATTAAAGAAGCAAGGCTATAATGTTATTGGTCTTTTTATGCGTAATTGGGATGCTGCTTTGAATAATGATATTGAAGGTAATCCGACCTTTGGCGAAAACATCTGTCCGCAAGAGCAAGATTATAATGATGCTAAAATTGTTTGTGAACAATTAGGTATTCCCTTACATCGTGTTGATTTCATAAAAGAATATTGGGACAATGTTTTTAAATATTTTTTAAGTGAACTAGAGAAGGGGAGAACTCCTAATCCAGACCTTATGTGTAACAAATATATTAAATTTGATTTATTTATCAAGGAAGCTAAAAAATTGGGAGCTGATTATATTGCCACAGGCCATTATGCTAGAATGCAAAACGGTTTACTTTTAAGAGGGATTGATTCTAATAAAGACCAAACCTATTTTCTAGCACAAGTAAATCGTGAGGCTTTAAAAAATGTGTTATTTCCAGTTGGTGAATTAGAAAAATCACAGGTTCGCGCTATTGCAGAAGAAATGCACTTAGAAACAGCTCATAAAAAAGATTCAACAGGTATTTGCTTTATTGGGGAAAGAAATTATCAAAAATTTATTCATAATTATTTAAAACCAAACCCCGGCGATATTATTGATGTTGAAACTAATAAAGTTATCGGGCGTCATACTGGTCTTATGAATTATACTATTGGTCAAAGAAGAAATGTTGGCATTTCTGGTAATTTAGAACGACATTATGTTTGTGGTAAAGATGTTGCTAAAAATATTTTATATGTTGCTTTTGGCGATGATAGTAACTATCTAATGAGTACCTCTTGTGTAATTGATAATGTTAATTATTTAACAGATGAGCGTCCAACTAGTTGTAGTGCTAAATTTAGATATCGTGGTGAAGACAATGATGTTACATTGGAATATTTAAATGATGGTAAAATTTTAGTTAAATATCCTAAAATGGCTAAAGCCGTTACCCCCGGCCAAGCTTGCGTTTTATATCAAGGCGAAATTTGCTTAGGTTCAGGTATTATCGAAGAAGTCCATAAAAATGGTCAAAAACTTTGGTATTTATAGACCTTGTCGCGACATTTTAGTTGACATGTAAAGTACAAATGTTATAATTAATATGTAAAGTACGAAAGGCAGTTGTTAGCAGTGCAAAATTTAAACGAATTATTACAAGAACTAGGAATTTCGAAGGTCAGGTTAGCTAAATATCTCGGCGTTTCTCGTCAAATGGTTTACAATTATTTAGAATTAGACGATTTAAGTAAATGGCCAAAAGAAAAGAAAATAATGTTATATCGACTATTAGATATTGATGATGAAAGTGAAATATCCAAAATCAAAGTAACTACTGATTATTTAATGAGTGTAGAAGCTAAGCTAAGTAAAAATTCGAAGACTAGGGAAGAGACAAACCATTGTATTGATACCAAAGGTTTAAGTAGTGATTCTCAAAGATTATTAATGGATATAACATCTTTAATAAAAGAAAAATTAGCAGATGACAATTATCGTCGCGAAAATTTTTATACATTTACTTATCTTTATCATACCTTACAAATGATGGATTCAATGCCGGAAATTAAATATATATTTGGTTATATGAGTAAAACCGGTTGTTACACTAATACTGATGAATATAAGTTACAAGAAGATAAACAATTCATTTTAGAAGGCATTATCAATACCGCTCTAAATCTTTATAATAATGGCGGCTCATCTCGTAGCAAACTTCAGGAAGCTCATCGTCGTTGGGTTGCTGAAATTGAGGCTAAAAAGGAAGAAAAAATATCGCGTACGCAAGAATTAAGTACTGTTAAAATTCAAGCCTTAAAAGAATTAAATTATACTAAAATGGATAACTCTAATGCTAATGAAGTTATTGAAAAAATATTAGAAATTCTTGCTAAAAAATCATAAAGTGAAATCTTAACTTTTAATTATATGCAAGTCCCCTACTATTAATTATTATAATAGAGAAGGGGACTTTTTTAGTGTAATAAAAAACGAAATTTACCTATTCTAAATACTGAATTATTAATGAGTATAAATTATAGATAATTATCTTTGATTGCAACATAAAATTATCTGATTTTAGATTTTATAATTAAAAATCATTATCAATCTACCAATTTTATCTAAACTTTTCGTGCATTAAGATGAATAATCATTCATCTTATGAAATCTCGATGCACGAGAATTTAACTATAATTTTATTGTTATTTAATAATAGTTAGTTATTAATAGATAGATTATCTTATTAAGTATTAAAATGCTAATTTTATTGATTATATAATATTTATTATTAAAACTTTTATTATAGATTAATTTTTTGATATTTATCAGAATCATTATTATAAACTTAATTTATCTAAAAATATTCTGTAGTATATATGTATGCTGATTTAAATTTAAGTAAAACCAATTATCAATAAAAATTTAGAATATATATAGTAAATAAATTTAAAAAAATATTTTTAAATTTAAACTTCACATAATATATATTATGTTAACATTTATATTTTAAAGGAAAAAAATTATAATAAATAGCTTTTGATCAATTTAAAATTTTTATTGCTCTCCTTCTATTTTTGTTAAATTTTATTTAATGAGCATGATCATAAAAATAATATGAATAAAGATAAGAATAATCCAATTAGCATGTGAAAACGACGATTGTAACTTAAAACTTCGGGTAAAATTTCTAAAAATACTATTGTTAACATAAGACAACCAACAAAATATAATATTACATTAAGAAATAAAATACTAATAAAAGGTTTTAAAAACAACCAAGTTATAATTGCTCCAAGGGGTTCAGCTATACCAGAAATAAATGTATAAAAGAAAGCCTTTTTTCTATTTCCAGTACTATAATAAATGGGCGTTGCTATGCAAATTCCTTCTGGTAAATTATGAGCTGCAATGGATAAAGCAATTTTAAATCCTAGTCTTTGATTAGCTACACTAGAAGTAAAAACTATTATTCCTTCAGGAATATTATGCAAAAGTAAAGTTAGCATATTTAAAATACCTATTTTATACAGATTACTCCCCTTCTTGATATTTATCTTTGAAACCTTAACAATCATCAAAGCCATTATGGGTATTAAAAAAATCAATAACAAAGCAATTGCAATATTTAAATTACCTAAAAAATAACTTATTGGTTCTGGTATTAGCTCTTTAAGACTAATAAGACTCATTACTCCCATGGCAAAAGATAGACTAACACTTATAACTTCCCTTACCCTATCTTTTTTAAAAAAGGTAAAGAAAATGCCTAAATTCGTCGCCCCACCTGCTAAGATAGATAATAAAATTGCTGTTTTAATCTCCATAATAATCACATTAATATTATGCAAAATAATCGCCAGAAATTACCATTTCAAATTCTGTATGAAATTCTTAAATTGGTTCACAATATAATTAGGAGGTCAAAATGAATTCAAGAAACAATGCAAAAAGCAATGCACGCAATAACGCTAAGAATAATGCTCGCGCTAAAGCAAGAGATTCGAAGTGCCATAATAGTGCAAGAAATAATAGCAAATGTCATGCTAGAGCTAATGAATTAAATGATGAAATTTAATTTAATTTAAGCTTTATTCCTTACGACTGCGAGGGTGATATTCTTCGTAGTCTTTTTTTAATTTTTCATTAATTAAATGAGTATATATTTGTGTTGTTTTTAAATCCTCATGACCAAGTAATTCTTGAATAACCCTTATATTAGCGCCGTTTTTTAGTAGTACGGAAGCAAAAGAATGTCTTAAGGTATGTGGAGAGATTTCCTTTTCTATCCCCTTTTTAGCACACTCGCTTTTAATTAATTTAAAAAAAGCTTGTCTAGTAATCTTAGAGGCATAACTGGATATAAATAAGTACTCACTATCCTTATTTTTTAATAGTTTATTACGATAGTAATCGTTATACATTTTAACATATTTTAATGCAATATCATCGATAGGAACAATTCTTTCCTTTTTGCCCTTGCCTATTACTCTTAAATAGCAATCATTAAAATTAATATCACTTACTTTAAGATTTACTAATTCACTAACTCTTAGACCAGTTGCAAAACAAAGTTCTAACATAGCTTTATTACGATAATCATTTGGTTTTACTAAATTAATATCTAATAGTTTGTTTACTTCTTCAATCGTCAAATAATTAGGTAATTTAGCCTCTAATTTAGGCATGACAACATCATTACAAGGATTATGGCTTATTATACCCTCCTTATTTAAAAAAGCATACAATGACCTTAAAACAGTAATTAAATGAGCTAGACTTCTACTATCTAAATAATCTAAGCTTTCTAAATACTTATTAATATTTTTACTAGTAAATTTATAATAATTTTTACTATAAGAGTATAATTTTTCAATATCATTTAAATATGATTTAATTGTATTTTCACTAAGTCTTTTTTCAAACTTTATGTAATCAATATACTTAATAATATATTGATCATTTAAGTACTTTTTTTGTTCGTTATTTTCTTTCATAAATCTTATATCCTTTATATTTATATTACTATCTTTTTCTTGATTATTTAGCTTAAATAATTTATTTGCTTAAAAAAATTAAGAAGTATATATTTTAATGAATAATCTCTCTTTAATTATAAAATTAACCTAATAAAAATACAACAATATGTTATAATAATGGAGATTATAAAAAGGAAAGGAATTATTTTTTTAATTATTATATTTTAGAAAACAATATTTAAATATAAAATTAAAGCATAAAAAAGAATAATCAATACTTATATATTTAAATAAAGTATAAAAATCTATTAAAATAGAAAAAATTACCAAAAGAAGAATACTTAATCTATGTTTTATTAAAATATAAATTTAAAAATAATTATAATATATATGGAAACTTTAGCTAATAAATATCGTCCCAAATGCTTAGAGGAAGTGGTTGGACAAAAACATTTAATTGGTGATAATAAAATCTTATCCAATATGGTAAAAAATCAAAAAATATTTTCAATGATTTTATATGGTAAACCGGGTATCGGCAAAACCTCTATTGCTAATGCAATTGTTAATTCGTATGATAAAAAATATAAGTTTTTAAATGCAACTTCTTCTAAAAAAGAAGACTTTATTGTTGCTATTGAAGAAGCTAAAATGTATAAGGATTTAATCTTAGTAGTGGATGAAATTCATCGCATGAATAAAGATAAACAGGATATTTTACTACCATTTGTAGAATCGGGTTTAATTATTTTAATTGGTCTTACTACAAGTAATCCTTATCATAAGATTAATCCTGCCATTAGAAGTCGTTGTCAAATTTTTGAACTTAAGCCTTTGGAGCAAGATGATATTATTACTTGTTTAAAAAAAATTAGTCAAAATGAAGGTTTAACTGTCAGTGATGAGGCTTATAAGGCTATGGCTAAATTAAGTAGCGGTGATGTTAGAAATGCTATTAACTTACTTGATGTTGCTAATATGACCGTTTTAGATAAGCACATAACTCTTGACTCAATAAAAGCCATCAGTTCAAAACCATCAGTGTTTTTTGATAAAGATGATGATGGTCATTATGATATAATTTCAGCCTTTCAAAAATCAATTCGGGGTAGTGATGCTGATGCTGCTATTTACTATTTAGCGCGTTTAATTGAAGCGGAGGATTTAGATATTATTTATCGTCGCATGAGTGTTATTGCTTATGAAGATATCGGTCTTGCTAATCCATCAATTGGTCCTAAGGTTATGGCCGCTATTCATGCTGCGGAAATTTTAGGTCTTCCGGAAGCGCGCATTCCTCTTGCTCAAGTCGTTTTAGAAATGGCTTTATCTCCTAAAAGTAATTCTAGTGAAAATGCTATTGATAATGCTTTAAATGATATTAGAAGTGGTTCAACCGGCGAAGTTCCTGAACATCTTAAAACTAGTTCTCCTAACTATAAATATCCGCATAATTACCCTAAATATTGGGTTAAACAACAATACTTGCCTGATAATGTAAAAAATAAAAAGTATTATTATCCAAGACGCAGTAAATATGAAGATTCTCTTAATTTAGGCAATCAAGAAATGAAAAAAGAAACTAATTAGCTTTTAATTAATTTCTTTTTATTTTGCCATTTTTTAAAAGGTATTATTCTATAGGTTGATCTAATTAATTTCTTTTAACCACTTATTAACAACAAAACTTGCCATATAAATACCAGCAACACTAGGGACAAAAGGTGTTGAACCTACAGTTCTCTCATGAGTCTTTACGGGGAGTTCATAACTTGTAACCACATCTAACTTTTTTATTTTATTATCCTTACAAAGTTTACGCATAATTTTAGCTAAAGGGTCATTATTGGTTTTATAAATATCGGTTACAACTAATTTTGTAGGATCCAAACGATTGCCCGTTCCCATAGCACAAATTATGGGGATATCTTTACTTTTAGCATATTTTATCAATGCCATTTTAGTGGTAACAGTATCACAGCAATCTAATATGTAGTCGGTCTCTTCAGAAATAAATTCTTCTAAATTATCTTGATTTAAAAATACATTATAAGCTATAAAATTTCCTTCGGGATTTATACTAGTCATTCTTTTTTTAGCAACAGTTGTTTTATTTTCATTTATTACTTCGTGATTACTAATTATTTGTCTATTTAAGTTAGTAATATCAACAGTATCATTATCGATAATAGTAATATTTTTAATCCCAAAACGAGTTAAAGTTTCTAGGGCAAACCCACCTACTCCACCTACACCGACAATAATTATTTTTTTATTTTGAATTTTTTTTAAAGTTTCTTCATCAATTAATTTAAGTATTCGTGCATATTGTTCCATGTTATCCTCCATTTTTGATTATTAATTTAACTACCAATCATCTATTATTTATTAACAATTTAAAATTAATAAACCTATTTAAAATTAATATATTTATAGTAATAAAATATTTTTAAGCATATAAAAACCAAAGGGTTGGTCTATTGTGATAAAAGCCCGCTTATCGCAGGTGGGTATACACATAAACTGTTTTAGGATTCTAAGTACAAAAGTCTTAGTCTTCAACACCACAGTCTAATTAGATTCCCGTATAATCACTTACTCGGTTTTATGTAAATAAACCAATTTTCCTTTGGTAATTTAAGTGTATCATATCATAGTTTTAGAAGCAAGTATTTTTCTAAAAGTTCCCAAAATATCGCTTTTTTAGCTATTTTATTTTCACTTTTTTAGTCTTTTTAGCTTCTAATTTTAATTAGTTTAATCTTTTTTACATTATTAATTAGCATGTATTTTCCATCTTTCGTTAACATTACAGTTAGTTGAATATGGCATTGGATTTGGCATTTCTAGTTTAATAATCATTGGTAATTTAAAGGCCCCACCGAAACCAACGCAGTTGCCGGGTTGTAATACCTTTTGCTTTTCAATAACATCTTGACTAATATTAGGAAGCATTGTTCTAATATACTCAATATCTTTAGGGTGAGTCATTTTAAAGATCAAGAAGTTACTACATTGGGAAATAACGGTATCGCTTATTTCGACTGGACGCTGCGAGATAATATTTAAAAGGACACCATATTTACGACCTTCTTTAGCAATACGCTCAAAGATATTATAGCCTAAAAGGAATGTATCCGCATCTTTAGAAACATAGCGATGGGCTTCTTCTAAAAATAAGTGGAAAGGAATACTTGCTCTTTGAGTACGCGACTTGGCAAACTCAAAGAACATACGAGCATAAATTTTAACTATAACTTTGGCATAAGTATCATCCATATCTTCTAAGTTAATATTAATTATCTGGGCTTTTTTACGATTTGGAGTAGCTACTAAAGAGGCAATGTATTGCTCTAAAGTAATATAATTAGGATAGTTAAAATAGCTACCAACATTACTATTCAAAATAGAATTTAATCTTACCTTTAAAATACTAGCATCGTCTCTAATAGCTTCATTATGTAAGAATCCTTCACTAATTAAAGTAAATTCTAAGGCACTGGCAAAATCTTTTAAAGTATAATAAACAGGTTTTGTCATGATTTTACCTTCTAAATCATCATTAATAAATTTTAAAATATATTCATTAATTAGTACTGACTCCCCAAAATTACCATGGGAATCGATTTCGAAGCAATCACTAAATTTTCTAGTATACCCTACTCCCGGAATATCTGTATCAAAGTTAAATTCATTTGTATGACAAACTTGAATAACTTGGAAAACTTCATTTTTCTTTTCTTTAGTAGTTTCATTACTAAATAAGATAGCTAGTAACGCCTTAGCGATTAAATGATTTTTATACATTGTTGCTTCATCTGAAACATCAGCAAATACCTTAGCAAGTTTTAAAGCTCTTTCGATAATTGGTATCTGGGTATGACTAGATACTTGTAAAAGTAATGTCATATCATCTAAAGTAAGTAGGTGCACTGGCAGCGCTAATCTTTGGTCGGTTGGATCCGTTGGATTAGTTGTAATGAATTTATAACTATAATTAGGATTTAATTCATTTAACTTTGAAAAAGCCGTTTTATATTCGCCATAAGCATCAAAAATAAAAATATTAGCATTATAAGCGATAAAATCCGGATTTGAGAATAGGTTTTGGACCATTCTTGAAACACCACATGATTTACCTGAACCAGAATTTCCAAAGATAGCCATATGGTTTGATAGTAAATCGTTAATATCAACATAAACTGTATGTCCTTTATAAATAGCCGATTGTCCTAAAATAAAAGTTTTATCGCTATAAGAACCCATCAAACTTTTTAACTCCTCATCATTTATTTGTCTAATATTAGAAGATAGCACGGGTTTTCTAATAACACCACTAACATACTTATCCCCAATAAATTCTCCTAAAAATCTTATTTTAATAATATCATTGTTTACTTCTTCAACTTCTCCCAAAATTCTTTGGTTTTCGGCTTCAAAAACAACATTATTATTCATTAAGTCAACATCTTGACCAGGTTGTACTAAAGATTCAACATGAGCTTCACCTTCAGTTATATATTTAATTTTTCCAAACATTTTAATTCTCCTCTATTCTTATAGATAAATTATACCATTTTGCTTTATAAAAGTTAAATATTTTTTTACTATTAAGTCTAAATAAATCTAAAATTTAATATCATAATTAATTTAATAACCAAAATTTATCTTTTTGGCTTATATTTACTTTTTTAATTTCTATTTATAGCTATTCTTTCAAGAAAAAAAGATTACTAAAGTTAGCAATCTTTCTATAAGTTTAATAATTTTTCTACAGAATCTATAATTATATTACTACTAAATTTATTACGGTAAGCATTGACATTACTAACCCAAGTTGGATTAGCCATCTTTACGCCATTTATTACGGTAGGATTATATTTATAGCCAATTTGTTCCACGGTACGCAAACCTTGGTCAAAATAGCCTTTTTTTAATAGTGAAATGTATTTATAAACACCATATTCGATAGATGAATAGTTTGTTAATCGGCCACCACTCATGCCTCCAAAGATATTATTTTTATTTAACATACTTTGAGCTCCTAAGTTACCAGTTTCTATCCAAGTAATGGCTTTGGCTGTTTGGACATCTACACTAGGATTTAAAGATACAAAATATTCAATTAGATTATAAATATATTCTTTACTACAATTTTTATAGGTATAATCTCTTTTAAATAGTTCACTTTTTCTACTTTCTAAGTTAGTAATAAATTCTAATAACGAGGCATCAAAGGAAGCTTTATTCTCACCAGTTTGCGATAAATCAAGTTCATTAAAAGCAGTTTTATTACTACTTCTTATTTCATTTATTAGAGTGTCATAATCAATACCAAACATAGTAGCATAAAATTCATAAGTATTTTTTTTCTTTTCAATATTTTCATTAATTTGGTTAGTAGCTATATCCTCAAGGGTTAAGGTTTTATAAGAATCAATATCTGGTACGACAACCATACTTTCATATACATTTGCCTTTTTAATCTTTACATTAATTGGGATTATAATTATACCTAAGACTACTACAAGTAGGCTTAAATATATTACTTTCTTTTTCATCAAAGACCTCCTAGTCTTAATTTTCTTATACCCATAATTTATTCTTTAATACATTATTTGCTATTTTTAATATTATTTTTCTAATTCTTCTTTTAAAATTTGTTTGGTCATAACAGGATTAGCTTTCCCTCTAGTTTGTTTCATTACCTGACCAACAAAGTAATCAAATAAGTTACTACGGCCATTTAAATAAGCTTGTTGTTGTTCTTTATTGCTAGCAATTATTTCTTTAATTATTGTTCTTAAAGTTTCTTCATCAGAAATTTGGGCATTATCTTTTGATATAAATTCTTTTGGTTCTTTTCTGCTTTCTAGGGCTTTAGCAAATACTTCTTTAGCTTGTTTACTTGATAAGGTATTATCTTTAACAGCTTCAGTAATTTGCTTTAATCTTTCTGGTGTAATAAAGAAATTATTAATACTTTCCCCAGTTTTATTTAATTCTGTAACAATATTTACTGTTATCCAGTTTGCAGCTACCTTAGAATCTATACCTATTATAACACACTTTTCAAAGTAATCGGCAATATTTCTATCTTTAATAAGAATACTAGCATCGTAATTACTAAGTCCTAAATCATTCATATAATGTTTTTTACGCTCTAATGGTAGTGTAGGAATTTCTGCAATTAATTCTTTTATCCAATTTTCTTCTAGCTTATAAGGAGGAATATTGGGATCTAAAAAGTACTTATAATCAATAGCATCTTCTTTAGTACGCATACTAATTGTCGTATTAGTATCTTCATCAAATCTTCTTGTTTCCTGAACTAATTGTTCGGTTTTATTGTTTAAATATGCTTCTTTTTGTCTTTCTTCTTCATATTTAATAGCAGCCTCGATATTTTGAAAGCCATTAACATTTTTAACTTCGACTCTTGGGGTTACATATTTACCATCTTTTTTTAGATTGATATTGACATCACATCTAATTTGACCTTTTTTAGTATCAGCATCAGAAATATCACAATAGCGATAACAATCACGAATATACTCTAGAAAAGCGATAACTTCTTTAGATGAATTAAAGCATGGTTCAGTAACAATTTCTAAAAGTGGGACCCCCGCACGGTTATAATCGATAGTTGTCATTTTTGCAAAATGATCTAAACTAGCGGAATCTTCTTCTAAATGGATATCATGAATTAGAACCTCAATAGTCTTATCATCTACAGGTATTTCTAACTTGCCATTAACTCCGACTGGATTAGTACATTGAGTAATCTGATAACCCTTAGGTAAATCGGGATAATAATAGTTTTTACGGTCAAATTGCATAACCTCAGCTAGTTTACAATTCAAGATATGTGCCATTTTAATGGCATGACCAACGCATTTTTTATTGACAATTGGTAAAGTTCCTGGGAATGCCATATCAACTGGAGAAACAAAGACATTAGCAGTATCACTAAAACCATTTTTTCCTTTAGAAAAGGCTTTGGCATGGCTTTTTAATTCGCAGTGCATTTCAATTCCCACTACAAGTTGTAAATCATTATTCATGAGAAACCTCCTTAGCAATTTGATTTTTATAATTCATTGTCTTTTCAATTCCATAGGCAATATTTAAAACTGTCTGGTCATCATAACAATTACCCGTTATATTTAAGCCAACTGGTAAGCCACTTACAAAACCATCAGGGATAGTTATTGATGGGAAGCCACCAAAATTGCCAATTTGTAAATGCTCTTCTAAAATTTTAGAACCACCTGCCAAAGTATTTTGAGATTTTTCTAAGAAAGGTGCAGGGCCACTGCCAACTGGTAAAATAACCGCATCATAATCTTTAAATAATTCTTTCCATTTATTAACGATTAATCGGCGAACGCGTTTAGCATTATTAAAATACTTATCTTGGTTTTCTCTTTGTAGAACATAAGAACCAATAACAAATCTTCTCTTAATTAATGGGGAAAAACCCTTAGTACGGTGGTCTTTCATGGCTTCATAAATGTTATTAGCACATCCTCTTGGGCCAAAGTTAATACCTGTTAAATTAGACATGTTGGAGGTTGCCTCAGCACAAGAAATTACTACATAGCAGGAAGCAACAGCATCAAGTAAAGTTTTATCAACGCTTACTTCCTCAATGTGAACGCCAATTTTCCTTAAATTTTCTACAGCATTCATAAAATTATTTAAATGGTTCTTTAATTCTTCACTTGGGGTTTCATAATTATCTAAAGAAACAATTTCTTTAATATAGCATAATTTTCTTGATTTTAAATCATCTTTTAAATTAGCATATAAATTAATTTTGCTGCTATCCCAAGAAGTCATATCTTTTTCATCTTGACCTTTAATAACATCAGTTACAATGGCTGCGTCCGCAACATTTCTAGTTAAAACACCACAATGATCTAAGCTAGATGCAAAAGGAAACAAACCATATCTAGAAATCATCCCATAAGTGGGTTTATAACCAACTATTCCGCAATAAGCGGCGGGCTTACGAATAGAATCGCCAGTATCACTTCCTAAGGCGTAAGGGTAAACACCGGCTGCAACGGCTGCTGCCGAACCACTTGAAGAACCAGCACACATTCTTCTGGTATCCCAAGGGTTTCTAATAACACCAGTTTTCGCTGTCGTACCAGTTCCTCCCATTCCAAATTCGTCCATGGCAGTTTTATTAGTAGCAACCGCTCCTGCATTCTTTAATTTTTCAATAACAGTTGCATCAAAAAAGGGAACATAACCAGTTAAAGTGTTACTTGAGGCACATGATTCAATATCTTTTGTTGAATAGTTATCTTTAATACCATAAGGAATACCACTAAGTAAATTATCAGTTACCATTTTGCCTTTCGCATTAGATAAAATAAGAGCAAAAGCATTACATTTTTCTGCAATGTCTTTTGACTTTTTTAAAGATTCTTGGACTAATTCTTCCGAAGTAATTTCGCCTTTTTTTAGCATTTCATGTAATTTTACTATATCTAATTCGTTATACATTTTCACCAACAACCTTTACTACTTCAACTTCTCTACCAACTGTTTTACCGCTATTACGCAGCAATTCTTCAATTGGCACAGTTTCTTCTGCTTCATCATCATTTAAATGGCATTCCATCTCATCAAGACAATAACTCATTGGCTCGACATCTTTAATATTAGGAATAGCATTTATAATATTAATATTACGATCTATTTCGGCAAACTCGTCTAAAACCATTTTATTTTCTTCTTCAGTTAAACCAATAAGCAATTTATCAGCATAACTATCAACCATTTCTTTTGTAAAATGTATCATCATTACTCTCCTACATATTCATGTTTATATAATCTACTAATTCATCTTCATTAATTGTTGTTTCTTCTTTAGTTACATTATCTTTAATCTTAATTGTCTTATTTCTAATATCCTCATCATTTAAGATGATTAAAAATTTAGAATTTAAGCGGTCTGCTTGTTTAAATTGGGCTTTCAAACTTCTTCCCATATTTTCCATTTCAACATCAAAGCCATTTAATCTTAGGGTTTGACAAATATTTACAGCATAGTCTTTTTCTGTATCAGAAACATACATAATATAAGCATCAACCCAGTTCTTAATTGGTAATTCAATATCTTCTTTTGTTAAAGCAAGCATTAATCTATCAAGACCGCAGGCAAAGCCGATTGCTGGGGTACTTGGACCTCCTAAAGTTTCAATCATGCCATTATAACGCCCACCGGCTGCTAAAGTACTTTGACTTCCCATATTATCAATATCGGCCATAATTTCAAATACTGTATGATTATAATAATCAAGACCTCTAACTATCTTAGGATTTACTTCATAATCAATTTCCATAACATCTAAATAATGTTTAACAGCTTCAAATCTCTTTTTAGCCTCATCGGTTAAGTAATCAATTGTCTTTGGAGCATTCTTAATAATTTCATTCTCCCCATCAATTTTGCAATCTAAGATTCTTAAAGGATTTTTTTCTAATCTTACTTTGCAGTCTTCACACAATTCATCAATATGTGGTTTTAAATAGTTAATTAAAGCTTTACGATAATTATCACGAGACTCTTTATCACCTAAGGAATTAAGTTCTACTTTAACATTACGAAGTCCTAGTGTTTTGAAAAGATTAACTGGAATAGAAATGATTTCCGCATCGATATAAGCATCATCACACCCAATCACTTCACAGCCAAACTGACTAAATTCTCTTAGTCTCCCACTTTGGGGTCTTTCATATCGATACATTGGTTCTAAATAGAAGAATTTAACTGGTTGTGTAGCACTTCCATACATTTTATTTTCAATATAACTTCTAACTACTCCCGCCGTACCTTCTGGTCTTAAAGTAATATTTCTTTCGCCTCTATCTTTAAAGTCATATGTTTCTTTGGTTACAATATCGGTTGTTTCCCCAACCCCACGGTGAAACAATTCGGTTGCTTCAAATACAGGCGTTCTAATCCAACCATAATTATAAGTTTGACAAAGGTCTTTAATTAGACTCTCTACATATTGCCATCTAAGAGCCTCATCTCCATAAATATCAATAGTTCCTTTTTGTTTAATTATCATATTTGTCCTCTTTTCTAAAAGTAAAAACCTAGTATCATTACATACTAGATCTCCTACTACATAACAATTTATTTATCCATTATTATAATGACTTTCTAATTTTTAGTCAATTCTTCGTCCATATATATCTTTAATTTTTAACGAATTCTCTAATCTTTTTTATAAGATAAAATACTAATAAGACTACTCTACCGTTTCTTTAACATTTTCACGAGTTCTGATAAATGAATAAGTAACACTGTCAAAATAATATTCGGTCGTATAATGGGTTGTTTCATTAGTCTTTGGAGTGGCTATTCTTAATTGATTACCTAAAATTTCAACCGTAAAGGCCTTAACACCAGAGCCATTATAATTATTAAAGTATAGTGGTATTTCTCTATCTAAAAGATTATTACCTGAAAAATCACTTAAATATAGTTTATTATCACGAACATAAGCAATAAAGCCATTATGTAATTCAATATAAGAAGCTGTACCTTCTAAAACGCTTTCTAAAGTATTGGCATTATATAAAGTATAGAAAACACCATCATTATTAACTGTCTTTGTCGTATAGAAAGTATTAGTCCCACTACCAACTATATCCTCTATTTTATCCGTAATAAAGTTACTAAAACTATTAGCATTTATATCATAAATTTGATATCCTTCATCACTTTTTAAAACATATTTTTTACTATTAAAGTAGAAATTAATTCCATAATAACGATAATCTAAAACATTACTAACTCGCCCATTAATAACTTGGTCGATTCCCCATAAACCGTTTTTCTTAATTATATATTTAGAAGAATCAATAATTCCTTTACCATTTTCTCTTTTTGAATAATGAATATCTTCATATTTAGCTAGTATTTGTTTATTTTTAATATCATATAACAAGACATAGCTAGTTTCATTTTCGGTTCCTTTATTTTGATATTCTCTTATGAAAGCATATCTTTTATCGACAATACTCATTTTAACATCATACATCCCACTTACCTCATCGCTATAAAGATAAGAAGTTGCTATTTCACAATCAGTATCACTTAAAATACATTTATAAGTATCAAGCAAATGACCACCGTCATATAAGAAGATAACGCCATCAACTTTTTCTAATTCATCAGGATTATCGGGTACTTCATATCCCGTAACAACTTGTGGTAAGTTAGAATCAACAGTCGTTGCAGCATCATAATCTTGTCTAATTCTTTTCCAAAATGGTACCATTTCTGTATCAAGTAAGGACTCACGATTATATTCTCGAAAGACCCAACCTAATCCATAACGCGATGTTACGGTTCCATCATTATAGGTTTTGGTTACTTCTTTAAATGTTATTAAGGGTTTTTGCCCCTTTTTAAAACGACTTTGGTCTACTAAAAAGAAAATAGTATATAAAGATACAACCAAAATTGTACTAACTACCACAATTCTTCTTATTAATAATTTTTTTCTTCTTAAAGCTTCTTTACGAGCATATTCTTCTTGCTCATACATGGCTCCAGCTGAATCATCATACATATTTATCCTCCTTATTCTTTTTCTAATAAAATAGTTGTCGGCCCAATATTAGTTATATTAACTTCCATATCAGCCCCAAAAATTCCAGTTTCCACTTTGACATATTCTCTTAATAATTCATTAAATTTATCATATAAAGGTTTTGATATTTCTCCCTTAGCAGCTTTAATATAACTTGGTCTATTACCTTTTGTAGCATCACCATACAAAGTAAATTGCGAAATACTTAAAATATCCCCGCCATAATCTAAAATACTCTTATTCATTATGCCTTTCTCATCAGGAAATATGCGTAAATTTACTATCTTTTTTGCCATAAACTTAAGCGTCTCAATAGTATCAGTATCCGTAAATCCTACTAATAAAACTAAGCCTGAATTTATGTTGCCTACAATATTTTCATTAACTTTGACACTTGAGGCACCTGCTCTTTGCACTACTACTTTCATTAGTTCTTAACTCTTTCTACTTTAATTACATAACTACACATATTTAAGGCATTTATTAAGCTATCTAATTCTTTAATATTTTTTATTTTCAAAGTAATTTTATACTTTGTTAAATTATCTTCTTCTTTACTGCTAACAGCATCGATATAGATATCTTTTTCTTTTGCTAGACTTACAATATCATAAAGATAATTTTTATTATTAATTGTACTTATTAAAATATCTGTAAAGTAATAAGTACTATTTGTATCATTCCAGCTTACTTCAATTAAACGGTTAGTATTAGAAACATTAGGACAATCTTTTTTATGAACAGTAATGCCTTCTCCTTTAGTAATATAACCAATTATTTCATCACCTTTAATTGGTTTGCAACATTTAGCAATATTAACTTTGATATCCCCACTACCTGCTACTATAATATCACTCTTATAATTAATATTTTCGCTCTTGCGACCAATCTTTTCAATCAAAATATCATGAACATCTTTTTTATCTTCATAAGCCATATTAATTATGTAAGATGGGGTAAATCTTAAAGAACCAATTGATAAGTAAATATCTTCTAAATCATCTAACTTTAGATCTTTACAAACTTTTTCTACTCTTTCGGTTGCTAAGACATCACTAATTGTTAGTTTACGGCGGCGAATTTCTTTTTCTAATAAATCTTCTCCGCGTTTAATATATTCTTCACGATCAATCTTAGAAAAATATGATTTAATTTTATTCTTAGCTTGACTGGTTTTAACAATATTTAACCATTCTTTTGAAGGGCTGGCATCTTTACTGGTTTTAATGGAAACAATATCGCCATCTTCTAGTGGTTTATTTAAAGGTACCATAATTTCATTAACGATGGCCCCTACACAAGTATCTCCAACTTTCGAGTGAATTCGATAAGCAAAATCGATTGGTGTTGAATTAACTGGAAGCTCTACGACATCACCTTTGGGGGTAAAGCAATAAATCATTTTGCCTAAGGCTTCTTCATTTAGTTCTTTCTTTAATTCGCTGTTGCTTAAATCATCACTGTGCTGTTCAATTAAGTTTCTAAACATTTCTAATTTTTGTTCAAAAACATTAACAACCCCACCTTTGGTATGCTCTTTATACGACCAGTGGCTGGCAATACCTTTTTCGGCTACCTCATCCATCTCGGTGGTTCTAATCTGAACCTCATAAACATAGCCATGGGGTCCAAAAATCGAGGTATGTAGGGATTGATACATATTTTCTTTAGGCATCGCAATATAGTCTTTAAATCGCTTTGGCAATGGTCTAAACTTTGCATGAATTAAACCAATAGCTAGATAACAATCGCTAACAGTATCAACAATAATTCTTAAAGCTAAGATATCATAAATCTCATTCCATTTTTTACCTTTAGCCATTTTTTCATAAATACTATGGACACTTTTAACGCGAGCTTTAATATGAAAATGAATGTTATTTTCGTTCATAATTTCTACAAGTTCATTCTTCATTAATTCTAGCTCTTCGTTTAACTTAGTACTTTCATTATTTAATTTTTCTTCAATATCCCGATAAACATCTGGTTTAGTATAATATAATGATAAGTCTTCAAGTTCAGCTTTAATTTTATTAATACCTAAACGATGGGCAATGGGAATTAAAACCGAAATTGTCTCATTAGCTTTTGCCTTTTGAGCTTCAGGATCAAGGGCCCAAATGGTACGCATGTTATGTAAGCGGTCCGCAAGTTTTACGAAAAGTACTCGAACATCGGAAGATAAACCAACTAAAACTTTTCTTAAATTAATCACACTAGCTTCTTTATCATCGGATAAAGTTAATTTATTTATTTTGGAAATACTACCAACAATACTGCTAATCTCTTTTCCAAAATTTTCTTCTACTTCTTTTATTGTGGCCCCACCATGGTTAACTACTTCATGTAAAAGTGCCGAAGAAATAGTAATATAATCAGCATTTAAAGATGTCAAAATATAAGCAACATTTACAGGGTGGCTAATATAATCATCGCCACTCTTGCGTTTTTTACCAGCATGATGAGTCTTGGCAAAAGTATAGGCCCTATCAATCGTTTTTAACTCTTCTTCATCTTTAATATAAGTTTTTAATTTTTCTAATAATTCTTCATAAGTAACTTCTTTATATTCTCTTTTTGTTATCTCCATTGTAATCACTCCTGTCCTATGAAAACACCTTTATTTTCTGTTATTGCCCTTCTTACTGCTAACATCTTTTTAATTAATATATCTTGCTAAATATTTTTTAATTACCATCAATTATTTAAATTAATGATTTTTAAGTTTATTTACCACATAATTACAAAATATTTCATTATCGGTATTTAAAATATCATCAACTATGTTATAAAGAGTTAAATTGCTTTTTAAGGGCCACACATTATTTCTTAAGTATTCAAAAATATCATCTTGATTAACATATTTAATATTTTTTCTTTGCATTTCTTTTACCTTGGAATCTAGGGCTGGTTTAATATGAGCCTTCAAATCTAAGACGCTTGTAAATTCATAATCCATAAATAATCACCTGATGTCCTTCTTCATTATTATAAACTAAAACCCAGTAATTTTGAAGGGAAAATCTTCATAATATTTATATAGGTGATAAGATTGCAAA
>CAKOMH010000018.1:0-25987 GCA_934096595.1 uncultured Bacilli bacterium
AAAGTTTATTAATATCAAGTACTTTAGATATCTCTTTATATTCTTCATCACTAGTTAAGAATTTAAGAACCATTTTAACACTCTTAAGAGAATACTTACATATAATATTTTCTAAATCTACTCCATATAAAAATGACAAACAACATATACAAACCTTAATATTATCCGTAATAAAACTTGCTTGTTTACTAGGTACACTTTTAATACTTTCTTTAACTAAATATCTTTCTCTAAATATAAAGTTATCTTCTTGATATCTTATTTCATCTAAATCTATTAAATAACCATGTCCATCTTTATATAAAAAGTTAGATAAATGAATATCACCAATACATATTCCATAACTATGTAAAGTCTTTAAGGACTTATAAATATCTTTAATAGCACTTACTTTATCCATAAAATCTATATTCTTATTTAAAGACTCTCTAAAAGTAATTGTCCCTTCTATATACTCCATTATATAACCATTAAATTCATTATTCTTATATAACATTTTATATATTTTAGGAGTATTAGGAATACTATTATTCATTAAGAACTTAATATTTCTTTCCTTTTCTTCTCTAAAATAACTTATTTCATTATAAACCTTATATAAATAACCATCTTCTAGATATAAACTCCCACCATTATTATACTCTTTATTTATATCTAATTCTTTCATATATAGTCCTTTCTTTGGACTAATTTATATTAACATATATTTTCTTATTTGTTTATTATTTTTATATTAATTAATACTATATAATTTGTTATAATTTAATTAGGAGAACTATTTATGAAAGTATTAACTATAAGAGAACCTTTTGCTACTTTAATTAAAGATAAAGTAAAAATATATGAAACTAGAAGTTGGAAAACTAATTATCATGGGGAAATATATATTCATGCCGCTAAGGCAAGAAGTAAGGCTAGTAATGTAAGTATTGCAAGTACTTATCTTAAATCTCAAGAAAATCCTGAACATATTATATGTAAATGCCTATTAAAGGATTGTATTTATATGGATGAGGATTTTATTAACAAAGTTAAGAAAAATAAAGAAGAATATAATTCTGGTCGTTATGAAGTAGGACGCTTTGCTTGGCAATTAGAAGTAATAGAAGTCTTAAAAGAACCAATTTATGCCAAAGGACAACTTGGCATTTGGAACTTTTAAGACTTCTTTTTTAAACATCAAAAATTAATTTTACACTTGCAGAAATATCTTCATCAGAAATATTACTTTCGAAATTCAAGCTTTGAATCATTGCTGAATAATGAACATTATTCTTTAACATCTCATTCAATTCTTTAGCATAATATCTAGGCACATAACCAATGTGATAACAAACGCCACTATTTTTATAGATAACCTTAATTGCATTGCTATCATATTTGTTATCAGGCTCTAACTCTAAAAATAACTTATCATTTAATTTTAATAATTTTTTACAATTTTGAGTATCTGAACAATGCCTTGTCCCAGCAACATCAAACTCGATTTTTTTAGAATCAAATACTGGCACAAACTCATAATTATCAGTAACAAGTCGACCTTTTGTAGCCTTCAAAATTTCTAATTCATTAGAATCATTCTCTAAATTATAAGCATTTAAGATTTCCAAATAATCAGGACGCGCCTTATTAGGTAATCTTGTTGCAATATTAGCAAATAATTCTTTACTTTTATAAGACATACTTAGATTACTAAATCCCGGAAAACATTTAAATCCCGAATTAATTGCATCATCAAGTTCTGGATTAATATATGTAAATTCATATTCTTCATTATTATAACTTAAAATGCCAATCTTATATCTTCTTCTACTTTCTGGATTCTTCCAAATTAACCACATTTCACTTTTCATTATTATTCACTCTTATCTATATTTAATAATATATTTCTTCTTATCTTTAAATATTCTATTATATATTCTTTATGTTTATCAGTCATTAAATTATTAGGTATTTTATTAACTATTTCCTCTATTTTACTATCATTTAACTTATTTAAATTTTTTATTTCTTTTTGAACTAAATATGAATAATTATTATTTAAGTACTCAATAAGTTCAAAATGCTTATATCTTTTATTAGAATTTTCTTTATATATTAATGTCTTACTTTTATTAATATAAGCATTAAAGTCTTTGTTACCATTATAATATTTTTCAGCTATTTCTGGATTTTTAAAATCTCTTAAAAGATTATCGCCATTATCATATAATGGTGACATTTCATATTTACCATCAATACATTGAATTCCCCAATTTTCTTCATGTCTATCTTGTTCTCCAACTAAGGCATCAAATATCATAATTTTTATAAATTCTGAAAATAAATTTTTATTTAAATCATCTAAAGTTTTCTTTATATTTGATACTGTATAAAAATGTATCCTGTCACTGTTATCTGTATTTAAATAAGATAGTGCATCAGTATGTTCAATTCCTTCATCAACAAATAAGTAATTTAATATTCCTATTTTATTATCAGCATCAATAGCCAATTCTATTTTAGCGCATTTATATCCTAAAACTTTAGCTATTTCACTACACATTTTTTCAGAACATGATTCACTAACTAAATATCCATCACCTTGATATTTAAAGAAAGCCTTCATCCCGTTTTTATCAACAACTAATTTTTTAACTCTAGTTCCCTTAGCATTTAAATTCATTTCTAAAGTTTTAAAATCAACATTTTCTTTTTTAATAGAATAACTATCCATTATAAAACCTACCTTATTATAAATTTAGTATAACATACATTTATAATTCGTTATCAAAATTATTCTATATTTTCATATCCTTTTTTTATTAAAGGATAAACTTTTTTAACCATTATATTATTCTTTTTTAAATCAAACTCTCTATAATCATACATTTTATTAGTTCCATATCCCATACTATAAGGATACTTAGAATAACCTAACTTATCAGTATCTTTAACTATATCCTCTAACCAAAAATCACTTACATCATCTAACATTCCATTACCCGCACCATCTATTATACTTGGATAATAAGTCTTATCATTTTCTTCTAACTCTCTAGAACCTAAATACTTTATTTTAAATGTTGTCGTAGATCCAAAGTCATATTCCATTTCCATGGCATCATTATCATTTAATCCTATATCACTTAATATACTTTGACTAGCATCTAATACTATTTCATCATCAAACATTAAATCATCATCTATATAACTTTTATACTTTCTATCTTTATAAGTAATACTATATAAATGATATGCTAATTAATTAAAACTAGCCAGTATACTATAGAGTCATCTTATCAGTAACTTCCATTACTCTCCATATCTTATTCTTTAATCCATTTATTCCTACTTTGAACATTAATACTTTCATATAACATTTCCCTTCATTCCACCCTTATAGTAATATCTTTTCTTCTAAAAATCAACTTAAAAATGATAGAAGATACTTCTTCTACCAAATAAGTTGCATCACCAAATGATGATTCATTTGGCGACATTTCTGCCTCGCATTAATTATTCTAAACGCTTACGCGTGATATGGGTCAGATGCCGTCCCATTGCCATTATTCAGAATCTCAGAGCTTAGATTTAAAACTGGGCGGGCACCAACACTGCCATCCACAGTGCCAACACCAGTTACGGCACCAGCCGAATACATAAAACTCATACTAGCACTGCCCCAATTAAAATCAAAAGGGGACATGATCCAATATTCTTGACCATTATATAGATAATAATTATAATTATTAGAACCCCAACCACCCGCTAAAACTACCTCATCAGTAGTAATAAGTCCAATACCATAAGTAAGAGCCCCGTTCCCTTTGCTAGTATCACTAACTGTAAAAGCATCATTTTGCTGTGGACATGTTAACATCATATTGTTGTTATATGAAATATCTACCAAATAAACCCCACGATAATCTGTTTTACTTGTTCCGGCACCTGTCCCACTATTATTTGAGTCAAAACTTCGATCATTACAGAAAATATTATCGGCAATATATTGTTCATTAGTTGTCCCTTTAATATTATTTTCGTACCATGTGTCAAGATAAGTCTTTATCGTTGAATTATTGGTATTGGCATGGGTTTCCGCATAAGTTGATGCACCAGTTTTACCATACATATATCCTACATACGCATTATCATCATTTTTCTCATTAAAGGGGCTAATCCCAATTTCTCTATCTTTACTTGACTCACCATTGACATGAGCACTTGTTCCATCGTATATAATCCTTACTGTACCATCCCCATTATATCTTATAATACGCCAGTACTTACCTGCAAATAAAACATAATTATTGGTTACATTACCACGATAATAATATGAATCACCATAAGCATCTTTAGCTTTACATAAATAGCCAAAAGTATCCTCTGCCCCAGTTGCTGTTAAGGTGCCATCACTATTCATTGTCGGACATCTTTGCATTTCATTTAAATAAAATGTTTTATTAGCCAGTGTAATAGTTTCTAAACTTTTAAAATAAATATTACATCTACTTCTTGTCCCCCAACTAGAAAGTTTAATTCCCCATTTACCATAGTCCCAACTAGCATTCTTATTATTATCACATACTATTTTTTCTACAGCATAACCACTGCCTTTTGATGGTAAAGTCTCCGAATAAGTGCCATCTATATACGCTCCAATTAATGGTTCCTCTTTTAAAATAGAATTATAATAAGTAATAACAAGTCCTACAACAGCAAAAGTACTAACTAAAGTAGTTATTATAATCTTTCTTTTTTTATTTTTAAATATCTTCATAATAAATATTTCTCCTATTAATTTATAAGCATTTAAAATTATGCTTTTGAACAACTCTAAATACTACCAACATAGTATCTAACTTTTAAATCATGTCTAAAAATATCTATGCTATATGTTCGGATTAATTACCACTGGTTTACCCTTGTTTCCAATCTAATTTTAGATTATCTTATAAAAGTTCGGTAACATCTTTATTCTGTTTTAAAGACATAAATAGTTATTTTCTCCTAGTTTCATAAAACCACTTCTTACAATAAAAAGCCTTAACCATTTATTTTGAGTGTCATAAATTTTATCTATCTTAGTAGGAATACGGACAAGATCCATTGCTGTTATTCACATTGTTGTTGCCATCTGCGTTACCATTCGAATTCACATTGCGCTCATTAGCATTGCTACCACTCGCGTAATTAGGCGATGTACCTAAAAGAACAAGCAATAATTTACAGGACAAACCAACATTATATAACATTATTATTCTCTCTTATATCATATAAATATTTTCACCACGGTCAAATAATGATTCATTTGGTCGTGGAACCACCGCACAAGCATTCATCATCTTGCTTTTATGAAGCAAGATGATAAGGGTCAGATACAGTCCCTGTACCTTGCAACAGTACTTCAGACTTCAGATTGATAACTGGGCGGGCACCAATACTGTAGTTAATATATTTGTAGTCTTCATCTACACCACCAAACGAAGCCACATAGCGCCCTTTGACTAAGCCAAACAGACTATTAGGCGACATTGTCCAATAATTCTGTCCTGAATACAGATAATAGTTTGAATTGCTTGAACTCCAACCTCCTGCCAAAACCGCTTCATCAGTTGTTACAAGTCCTATGCCATAAGTTAAAGCACCATTACCTTTACTAGTATCACTTACTGTAAACGCGTCATTCTTTTGCGGACATGTTAACAGCATCTTATTGTTATTAGGGCTATCTGCAAAATTATACCAACGATAATATGTATCACTTCTTTCGGCTCCAGTACCACTATTATTTGAGGCAAAACTTCGATCATTGCAGAAAATATTATCAGCAATATATTGTTCATTAGTTGTCCCTTTAATATTATTTTCATGCCATGTATCAAGATAAGTCTTTATTGTTGAATTATTGGTATTGGCATGGGTTTCTGCATAAGTTGATGCACCCATTTTACCATACATATAACCAATATATGCATTAGCATAATTCTTTTCATTAAAAGCACTTGTCCCAATTTGTCTATCTTCGCTCGACTCACCATTAGCATGAGCACTCGTGCCATCATATATAACTCTTACCGTCCCATCACCATTAATGCGAATTATACGCCAATAAAAATTAGCAAATTTTACATAGTTATTAATTACATTACCGCGATAATAATATGAATCACCATAAGCATCTTTAGCTTTACATAAATAACCATATTGACTTTCGTTTTCATCCACCGTTACGGTGCCATCTGCATTTACTGTTGGACATTTACCATAATAATCTAATGGAACTGCCACATTACCAATATTTACCTTATCAACAATATCGACAAAATAAATATTGCATTTGCTTCTTCTTGTTACATTAGATATTATTGGTCCCCAATCTTTACCACTCCATTCGCCAACGGCACCATTATCACAGACAATTTTATCCACTTTATAACCAGTACCTCTAGCTGGTGCCTCTACTGTATACTGGCCGTTAACATAGTTATTGATAATAACATCGCCATATACAAAATCACCAACTTTTGTTTGGACCACATCATTTTCTTGAGTAACAAAAAATTTAGAATAGGCTAAATATAAACCTAAAATGCCACATAATATACAAGGTATGGCAATATAAACATATCTAGAATATCTTTGACATTTTCTTTGAAATTCTATTTTTCTTAAAGCTTTTTCTCTATTAAATTTTTTCATCTAAATAAATCTCACATCCTACCTAGAATTATTATAGATAAGAATATTAATATATATTGTCGAATTATGTCTTTACAATCATTTTACATTTTCATAGAGTTAAAAACTCTATGAAAACCCTAGGTGAATGCTTATCTAAAGGGCTATTTGACCATGAATTTGACCACAATAGAAATTTAAGAAAATTTTAATTGACGCCCGCAAAAGCTTATAAACTCTAATAACTTTACATAAATTTTTGACTAGAAATTTGACTAGAAACAAGTTTAAAAACTATAGTAATTACCATGTTTTTATGCTATATTTATATTATAAGATAAGAATAACCACCCGTATTTTCGTTTTCATAGAGTTTTTAACTCTATGAAAATAGCAAAAATATATATTATAACCAAAAGTGGTCATTCTAATACCACTTTTTTATAAATAATAAAAAAGTCCTACTTTTTAAATAGAACTTTAAAAGTTGTAACCTTACCAACACTTTCTGCTGATATTTTACCTTTATGATTAATTACGATATTTTTAGCAATAGCAAGCCCTAAACCATATCTATTTTCTTTCCTACTTCTAGATTTATCTAACCGATAAAACCTTTCAAATATCTTTTCTTCTTCCCCCTTAGGAATTATATCTCCTGTATCAGTAACACTAAGTATTATATTATTACCTTGTTCCTTTAAACTAACAACAATTGTACTTTTTTTATCCGCATGTTTTAAAGCATTATCAAGTAGAATCTCTACTAACTCATTTATGGAATAAGTATCAAAATTAAACTTAATATTACTATCTATCTTACTTTCTAACTTTATATCACTCTCATATGCTTTAGCATCAAATGTTAATACAGCAAGCTCTACTACTTTAGATAAATCATCTTCCTTTAATATATAAGTTTCTTTCTTTTCTAAAGAGGCTAACTCTAATAAATTCTTTATTAATATATTCATTCTATTAGCCTCACTCTTAATATTATTTAACCATTTAACCTCATTAGGATTATCTTCTAAAGCCTCACTACTAGCCATAATAACCGATAAAGGAGTCTTTAACTCATGTGAAGCATCTGCTATAAACTCTTTTTGTTTTTCAAAACTATTTATTACTGGTTTAATAATCCAACTAGTTAATATCACACTAATTAAATAAACTATTACTTCTAATAAAATAAATAAACTTAAAGATATTAGTAAATAATTATATAAACTATTTTGAATACTACTATTATCTATAATAATTAAATATTTACTATTACTATAAATATAACTATATTTATTAAAATAAATATTACCTATATATTCTTTTTTAATATTATTATTATTTAATATAGATTGTCCTAATGATTTTATACTATCTATATCTATATTATTATTAGATAAATTAATAACTTCTTTAATGCTATTATCATTATTTAAAAGTAAAGTATATATAACTTTATCCATATATCTTATATTATTATCTTTAAAACCATTATCTTTATTTAATCTATTCTTATCTTCTTCATTATTTGAAAGGTTTCTTAAACTATTACTAATAATCTTATTATATTCTAAATACTTACCTACATTAAACACTATAATAAACCCTAATATACTAATACTTAAGATACCAAATATTAAAATAAACACCTTCTTTTTTAAATTATTCATCCTTATACTCCAACTTATATCCCATATTTCTTAAAGATTTAATATTTACTTTAGAATCTATTGCTTTTAATTTCTTTCTAATAAAGGATAAATATACTTCTAAGTTATTAGATTCTATTTCACTATCTAATCCCCATATTTTATTATATATTTGATCTTTAGATAATATTAAGTCTTTATTAACTATTAAATATTCTAATAATAATAATTCTTTATTAACTAGTAATACTTTATTATTGTTATTTATACAACTTAAATAAGAAGTCTTTAAATTTAACTCTATATCTTTATAAGATAATATATCTTTATTAGTTTTACTACTACTACCTTTAAGTTGAATATTAACTCTGGCTATTAATTCTTCTATATGAAAAGGCTTAGTTACATAATCATTTGCCCCATTTTCTAAACCTTCTAATTTATCATCTAAAGTTGATTTAGCCGTTAACATAATAATCTTTGTGTTTACTTTATCTTCTCTTAATTTCTTTAAAATCGTAAAACCATCCATATCCGGTAGCATAACATCTAATATTATTAAATCATAAGTATCATTTAAGGCTTTATAATATCCTTCTTCGCCATTACCTTCTATTTCTACTTGATAGTTATTATTTTCTAAACTAACCCTTATAACATCGGCTAATGTTTCTTCATCTTCAATAATTAATATATTCATATAATTACCTCGCTAACTACCATTATACTATAAATTGTTAAATGAATATTAAAATAAGCCATACTGTAACCACAATATGACTATATTATTTTAATACTCTTTACTTAATAACCAATCAACTACATTTATCTTCTTTATCCCATTATAATCAGCTTCTAAATCCATATCCATTGTAAGCAATATTTTAGGATAAAAATCTCCTGTCTTTTGTAACGATTTTAATTCTCTTTCTAAAACTTTATCATCTCTTACACTAAGTGCCACTTGATAATACTTTAATCCTTCTCTATTCTTAGCAACAAAATCAACCTCTAAATCTTTAGTCTTTCCAACATAAACAGTATAACCTCTTCTTAATAATTCTAAATATACTATATTTTCTAAGATATGTCCCATATCTTGATTAGCTCTTTTACCTAGAAGAAAACTTCTAAGTCCCATATCTACACTATAAAATTTATAATTACCTTCAAGTAATTTTTTTCCTTGAATATCAAAGCATTCCGCCTTATATATTAAATAACTATTTAAAAAAGCATTAATATACTTATCAACAGTATAGTAATTAACCTGCATTCCTTTACTAGTAAGAGTATTACTTATTTTATTAATTGATACTTGACTGCCAATACTATCATAAATAAATTTTAAAATTCTTTCTAATTCTAATTTATCCATACTATTTTCTCTAGTCATTATATCTTTATACACTACTGTTGAAAATATACCGTCTAAATATTTATCTATGCCATTATAATTAGTATCTATTACATTAACAACACCTGGAAGTCCACCCGTCTGCATATATTCTAAAAATAGATTTTGATAATTAGCACTATCAGATGCACTAACATACTCTTTAAATGATAATGGTAACATTTCTATTTTTACATAGCGCCCTGATAATAATGTAGCAAGTTCTCCGGATAAAAGTGTACTATTAGAGCCAGTTATGTAAACATCTACATTCTTTTTTATATATAAACTATCCACTACTTTTTGAAAATCTTTAACCATTTGAACTTCATCTAAAAAGACATAATAGTTAATTTCATCTTTAATTAATTTATTAACATAATTATAAAATTCCTTATAATCTTGAAAATCGAAATCAGCATCTTCTAAATTAATATGAATAATTTGATTATCCTTAATTCCTTGTAATTTTAATTCTTCAATAAATAAATCAAATAATGTAGACTTACCACATCTACGCATACCTGTAATAACTTTTATAACATCTTTATTCTGCCACTTTTTTAATTCTTCAATATATGTCGGTCTTGCTATCATAAATTTTCACCTCTACATAAAGTATATATCATATTTATTTATTTTACAATACATTTTAAGCTTTTTATTATTTTTAGTATTTTATTAAATCTATTTAAAACTTTTAACTATTTTCATCATTTTATAAAGCGCATTAAAAACATAATCATATAAAAAATTGTATTACCACCAAAACTAGCAATACAACTTCTTTATCTATCTAATTTATTTCAATATAACCAGCATTTCTGGCAATCTCTTGCCCCTTGCTTTCTAACATAGCCTTCTTTACTTTACTAACAGCTGGGTTTTTCGTATCTTTTAAAGTAACTATATAATAAGCGGTAATTAAGGGATAACTTTCATCTTTAATCGTATCGTGATTAGGACTTACCCCATCAACTGCTAAAAACTTAATATTTTCATTGCCATACATAGTAGTAGCATAGTAATAATAAGAATACCCTAGAGAATCTTTACTATTATCGTAATTAGCAACCGCATCAATAATTCCCGCCATGGATTCTATATACTCTTCTTTTTTGGGTTCTTTAATTTTTTTATCTTTCATAACTAAAGAGAGCATTCCTGTTTGACTACCTGAATTTTCTGGTCTTTGATATGCAATAATCTTCGCATTATCGCCACCTACTTCTTGCCAATTAGTTATTTTATCCATATAAATATCTTGAATCTCAGTTAAACTTAACCCATTAACAGGATTTTTAACATTAGTATAAAAAACAAAACCTTCATTTACTACTGGTGTTACTTCTAATTCTACTCCTGCATCGCTTGCTCTATTTAACTCATCACTACTAGGTTCAGTAACAATAATTAAATCCGTTTCACCCTTTATAAGCTTCGTATAAGCCGGATCAGTATTAGTATAATCTTTCTTTAAATTATACTCCTTTAAACCATCAACATAAGCATCCATTAAAGGTTGGGTAGCCAAAGAAGCATCAACTCTAACTAAAGTATCATCACCAACCTCATTATTTTTCTTATATCTATTTCCTACTACCAATGCTAGAATAACCGCACTCGCTAAAAGTACTAGAATTATAACATCTAAAACTTTACTATTTAACTTAATATTTTCTTTCATCTTACTCACCAAATATCTCCTTCTTTAATTCATTGCACTTATTATAATCATTCTTACATAAATATACTTCTTTTCCTTGATATCTAAGTACTATCGAATCATAACTTACATCCATAATTAATCTATTTTTAGCAATATAAGCCCCATTAACGGTAACAAATAAATTACTAACCAATTCTTTCTTATCCTTATACTTACCTAAACTTAACCATTCATTAGGTATAAAACTAGCTAAATCATAATCTTTATTTATTATATCTATACTATTTAATTCTCTACCAGTACTACTATCAATTATATAAAAATATACCCTATTCTTATCATTATAATTTTTTAAAAATTCATATTCTTCTTTATAAGTAGAAGGTCCAACTATCTCATCTTCTCTCTTATAAAACTTATTTAAATAAATATTCTTTTTATTATTAATATAATCTTCTTCACTTAAAGCATAATGATAAACTTTATAATAAACATAAGTATATTTATTTATATTATCATACCCACCTGTAACATTATAAATATTATAATCACCAGTTTGTAATTCCAGCATTTCTTCTAAAACTAAATTTCTAACTACAGTTTCTACTTTTTCTTCATAAATATCATTATCATAATCTATTAAGGTTTTATTATCTTCTCTTAGAAAATTATTATTTATATTCTCATTTATAAATTTTCTATCTACTTTTTTTCTTTCATTAACATATATATTATCATCACTTATAAACTTATCATAAATAATAATATTACTGGCTAAATCCACCATATCTATTATAAAAGTAGCCTTATCTCTGGTATTATCTAAATCTATATATATTTTATTGCAATTTTTTTTATTATCTATATCATCATAGCATTCTTCTATATAGACACAACCCCTCTTACTATCTTTAGTAAATAAACTACAATTATCTTTATCTATTACCCCTTCATCTATTGAAAGTGGGGCCTTACTTTTTAAATCATCAAGCATTAAATAAATATATCTCGTATCAAAATAAAACTTATATTCCCCTTTTTTAAACTTAGATACTACTTTAAAAGTAAAATCTTCAACCTCACTATAATCAGGATAAGGATTTTCACAAGCCCCACCATCACAGAAGAAACCCGCATCCCGAATAGCCAAATCATAAGCCTTCTTCATTAAATATTCTTTTATATCATTAGGATTATATATTAAATCATCTATCTTTAATTCTTCTCCTGTAGTTAAACTAACATTATAACTATCAATAACCGAACCATAAATCTTATCACTTATTATATCTTCATCATTATAATCTTTTTCATAAGGCTGTTTATTAATAGTAATAGATAAAACATTACTAAAACTAGCCCTAACATGATTATAAACTAAAGTCTTACTATCTTTAGAATTTTCATCTACTTTTTTCTTGATTTCTGCATTAATTTTATTTTCTAAACTTTTATCTTTTAAACCCGTAATTAAAACATAATACTTATTGTCATTCTTCTCGACTTTATAATTTAACCCATTTTTTAAATAAGAAGTAGTAACATCTACAATATATTTTAAATTATCTTTCTTACTAGCCGTATCGCCAGCCTTTATATTATCTAAATTATTCTTCCTAGGTTTAACAAATAAATATACCTCTACCCCCATTACAGTAAGTATCATCATTAGAACTATAATCCTAACAATTAATCCTTTTTTCTTCAAATCACACCACCTATTCTACCCGCATTATATAATAAATTATTTCGGAAGTCAAAACGAAAAAAAATCATATTACAATATTAGTAATACGACCTTTATTATTTAATTTTTCTAACTATTTGGCTTTCAATTATCCCCGGTATATCTTTTCCTAAAAGTCTAAACTGCGGTAAGGTAGTTAAATGTTTTAATTCATCATAATCGATATCATAAATCTCTTGATTGCCTTTAAGTAACAAGTAATTATTTCTTCTGCCATAAGTATAATCAATCCCATATTCATTAAAAGTTATAACTCCCATTAATTTATACTTATCATTAACTTTATATCCAAAAAATGTTACATCACAACCCCTAGCCTCCTTGGCAAAAATAATATTTCTTATATCTTGCCAAGTAGCCAATAAAAAATAATCATCATAGATATTCTCTTTAAAATAGTCTACAAAACCTTCTAATCGCTTCTCGAAATCTATCTCTTGTTTTCCATAAATGGCTTTTAAAGCCTCTAACTTCTTTTTATATTCTTTAAAAGTATCATATTTTTCTTCAAAATACTTATCAACCGCTACCTGTTCTTCGGTAAAATCTTTTTTATATCGACTAAAAACTAAATTAAAACTTTCGACAGTATTATCAGTTTTTTGCTTATATAAATCGAACACTCTATTACTAGTTAAATCTAATTCTAAGAAATACCTACCATTCCAAGCTAAGACATGGCAATGTCCTGTTACTTTCTTATCTATTATTCCTGTTCCCTCATTAACAACTTTAGTATAATAACCTATTCTTTCTAATAAATAAGCTAGTAAAACTGAGGAATCATAACAAACGATACGATTGTTTTTTTCATCTTTACAACTAATATCATTAAAAGATATATGATTTTGTTTTAAAAGACGATGACTTTGATTAGCAGCATAAAACTCACTATCATAAACAAAAGTTTGTGCCACCCTTTTATAAAGATAATAAGCTTGGGCATAAGAATCATAATTAGATGGCATCTGGGCTAAAACTCTTTCCGCAAAGTCGGACTTTATATCCATTTTAGCCCTTTCCATCAAATTATTATTAGTAGTTAAAAAGTTCTTAAATAATTCTTGTTCTTGATAATGTTTATATATCTTATCAACTATTATCTTTTCTAAAGTATTATCCTTTAAATATTTAGATAAATTCTTATCTATCGCCTTCCGTATTTCTTCTAAAGAATATCCTTCTATTGTATCAGCATCATATTCTTTTAAAACTTTATCTAGATAAACATTATCTACTATAGGTATATAATATAAACAAGCCCTTCTTAATATTTCTAAATTACTTTTTATTAAAGAAATATCTTCTCTATTTAAATCTTTATACATTAAAAAGTTATGATACTCTCTATTACTTTCATTTATTTCAGAATCTAAAGTTTTTTCTAATTTTTTATTGATTTTCTTTCTTAAAACCGCTAATCTTTTTTTAACTTTATCTTTCTTAGTAATTGTTAAAATCTTTTTTAAATGGAAATAACTTTCTTTTAAACTATCTATCTCTACTGAAGAAGCCATTTCTAATCTATTATTATCATCTAAGAAGCCTTTTTCTTCTAAGGCCTTATATAATTTAATGATACTAACTCCTAAAATATAACCATTATTCTTACTAATTTTTTCGGCTAAATCCGGTTGTCTTAAATAATCAATAACTTGACTTATCTTAATCTCTTCGTTCTTATCATCATATAATAAACATAAATCAAACTCTTCTCTTTTGGATTTTCCAATAAGTGCCAAATATCTTTGTTTATTTTTTTCATCTTTTATAACTAATTTATCTTCTAAATCTTTCTTATTTATAGTAAATAGTAATAAAGTATCATCCTTATTTTCTAAGACATTAACCAAAAAAGGTTCATCTAAACAAAACTTACTAATAACACTTTTATATAAATCGTCATTTTCTAATAATTCTTTATAAATATCATAGTTATAATCTAATAAATCTTGAAATTTATAATTATATTTTAATTCTATTATCCAATTATTACCTACTTTATGAAAAAACATCTAACTTCCCCCAATTCAAATAAAACATATTTTATTACTTTGTTTACTCTAAATCAAGTACTACTTAAAAAAAGTTATACTGTCTTTTAAACAATATAACTTAAAATATATCTTAATTAATAAGAGCACCATTTACATATAGTTTATAACCATTAAAATCAATATTACTATTAGAACTATCTTCATTATTTAACGAAGTAATATAACTATCACCTGTAAGTTTTAACTTTGATGTTTTATTTAAAGTTAAACTTATCATTTTAGCACCGTTATCTTTATTAATGGTCCCTTCATAAGAAGAACTATTAGTTAAAGACATACTAAGAGTAGATATGGAATCTACCACAATATTGCCAGTAACTTTTTGCTTAGTTAAATTTAAGGTAACATCACCGCCGTTAGAACCGCTATTACCCCAAGAATCTTTTTGAACTCTTAAAAAATTACCCGTTGTATCATTATTAACAATCGTATTATTTTCTAAGATAATAGTAGCCTTCGTATTAGTAACATACAAAGTATCACCTTTATTAGTAGTTATCTTACTATTACTAGCCTTAAATACGGCAACACCAGTATCAGCATCCCCACTCATTGATTGATAGAGGAAGATATTTTTATAAGTGGTTGACTGACCGTTAAGTTTGTTATTAGCATCGACTAGAGTAACATTATCTAAAGTTACCGAGTTTTTTCCTTCAATCACAACACCTTCCGAGGTCATCGCTTTTAAAGTAGCATTTTTTACGGTAATATTGGCTGTTGAATAAACTGTCGGTGAGCCTTGTCCAGTGGTTGTATAAGTACCTCCATCAACATTTACGGTACCACCACCACGATCACTACGGATAGCAGCACTAGAAGTTCCAGCGGTAGTTATTTCTAAATCAGTGGCGTTCATTATCCCGCCGCCAGTTGTCATAATACCTCCAGAATTATCTTTCGTTGTCGTAGTTTTCGAGTTACTTATATTTACCGTTGTACCATCACTAGAAGAATTACTAGTAGTGGCCGAACCGCCATAAGAAAACACCCCATTGGCTCCTATGGCCTCAGTTGTAATAGTAGCATTTTCAATATTTAATGTAGCGCCATCTTTGGCAATAACACCGGAGTTAGTTCCATAAAAGCTTGTGTTATCACCACCATCAGAATCGCCAGTCTTATTAACAGTTACATTACTAATATCCGTCGTTACCTCACCGCTAACCATAATCGCATTTTCATCGCTATTAGTGGAAGTAAATTCGCCCTCCATAATAGTAGTAGCACTGGTTATTTCCTTGGTTGCACTATAACTTGTATTATTACTACCATTCATTTCGCCCATACTAGGTTTTCCCAAATTACTACCATTATTACTTAAAGAATCATTGGTTAACATAATACTACCTGTTGATAAAGCCCCAGTTAAAACAATTATGCCTAAAACATTAATCATAACTTTATCTTTATTTGTAAATATTTCTTTAAAACTCTTTTTATTAAATTCAGACATAATTAAGTACATAACAAGTAGAGCAATCCCCAAACTACTGGAAATAAATATTAAGTAATAAGGCCATGTTAATTTACTAGAACTATTACTGGTATTCATATCTTCTGGCCTACTTGGAGGAGTATTGCCATTACCAGTTGGACCATTATTATTACTACCATCACTAGTAGGCGTATTATCACCGTCTGGTTTAGCAGGAGCAGTACCAATATCATCACTAGGTTTGGCTGGTGGCGTACTTTGACTTCCACTTTGACTATTACTATTGTTATTATCAGGAGGCATCATCTCATTACTAACGTTTGACTTTTTTGAATCACTACCAGAATTATTACCATTACCCTCATTAGAATTACCAGGCATACTTTGGGGAGTACCACCATTCATACTAGCAAAAGTATTATCAGTAATATGCTTCTTAGCATAACTATAAGTAAAAACCATACCTATACTTAATAATGCAATAACTGCTACCATTAATATATTCTTTACATTCCTTTTCATATAATCCAATCTTTCCTTTCCATATCTCCACTATAGTATTTAAATATTAAATGAAAATTAAAAGACTGCTGCTATTTTTAATATACAACAATCTTTTAAAACTTTTTACTTAATTAATTTTCTTTCTAAACAATAAGGTATGACTTTATGTTTTAAGGTATTTGATAAAATTTCTTCCCCAGCGTTAGATTGATACCATAAAAACTTTTCTATTTCTAAAGACGTTGAAAGTTCACCTTCCAACACCCCATTATATCTAAAAACATAAAAATGAATCGGCGTTATCCCATCACTTGTTGCAATCTCATCAAATTCCATCACTAAATCTAAAGATTTCTCATCAAATATAGCCTTATCTCCTAATTCCTCATGGCATTCTCTAATTGCAGCTTCTAAAGGCGTTTCTCCGTCTTCAACCTTACCACCTATCATTTGATAAGTTGGTCTTTTCCTTGGCTTATCTATCAATAAGCACTTATTTTTTAAAAACATTGTTCCTACTACTTCCATTTTTTCTTTCCTTACTACTCCAAACAATAAAATTTAGCCTTGGCAGCCTCAAATTTACAAAGAGATTTAATAATATTTGTTAATCATCTAATTAAAGCCTAGCACTTTCTTATCTTTTCTATTTCCTCTACTGAAAGACCAGTTATCTTGGATATGGTTTCATTATCTAGGCCTAGACCAATAGCATTTTTAGCATTTTCTTTAGAGCTATCTTCAACACCGTCTTTATAACGCTTTTTTGCATCTCTTTCGGCTTCGGCAAGTCTAGTATTAAAAGCCATTTCTTCGTTGCTTAGTTTCGTAAATAAAGCAATATTTTCTTTATCACAAGATAACTCTTCCGCACGATAAATTAATTTTTCAGCATCTTCTTTTCCCATAATTTCTTCTGCCTTTCTTTTAAAAGTTTCTAAATCGTTTGTATTCATTAAAATACACCAATTAGCAACTTTTTTCTCTCTTTCATCAATTAGATTATACCATGGGTTCAGAGCAAAATTAACAGAAATCGTATAAAAAATATCATCCCAGCCAGTATCAATAATATTATCTTGATCCTTCATTTGACTAATTGAAACTAATCTTAATTTATTAGTATCAAAAAAATCGAAATTCACTTGGACTAAGCGGTCAATATTATCATAAGTATTATCCCCTACATCTAAAGAAAAACTACCAATTTTATTACTATAAACTTTATTTCTTCTTAACATAGAATTAGAAGTATTTATTTCCACATTAATATATTCTTCTTCTTCATCACCATCTTCGTTAAACATTTTATGCTTAATAAGTAAATCCACTTTATTTAACATATTCTTTTTATTAGAATTCTTTAAATCTCTATTTAAGTATCTTATATTACCAATAAATACCTCTTTTTTAATACTTAAAACATCTGATAATAATTGATAAAGAACAAAATCATAGTTTTCATCGTTAAATATTTGGGTAAACATAAAATCTTGTTTTAAAGGAATTATCTGACCTTCTGCTAACTTATCCATTCTTACATTCTTCCTTTCTTTTTTTAAAATTTCTTTATTTGTTTTTAATGACATATTGTATTCCTTCTTTCTATCTTGTCATTATTTAGAGGTAGTTAAAATTACTCCCTCTAATTATACTTATTGGTAACAGAATTCTGATTTCCTTCTTTTTTTACTAAATTTTTTCTAAAAATTACAATTTTCTTCCAAATTTGACACTTTTTGACACTATTTTTATAAAATATACTATTCTGGGAGTGGAGGGTGGGAAGTAATAATAATTTTATAAACCCTAAAAAAAGAAACTAACTAGCTAAACCTAATTAATTTCTAAAAAACTAACTAACTCTAAAATGACCATTTATATCATTCTTCCTACTACTTAAAATATCCTCTTCATATTCTTCCTGATAAGGTCTTTCATGATGAATAACATAAGGTATCCCCTTTTTATTTCTCTTATCCGATACAATACCAATGTGCGTACTAAAAACCACAATATCCCCACCTTGCCACTTATCAATATCCTTAATATCTGTAGTCAGATTAATACTGTTTCTCTCTAAATAACTCAACAAATTTCTGACTCTCCGATAATCAATATTTTTATCACGAACTTTAATATTATACTTATCAGGATTATTTTTAATATCTTCATTAACCAGTTCTCTCAAATCATAACCAGCACCCAAAAGACCAAAAGCCACCACATCGGTACAAACTCCATACCCATCATCAGGATAACCCCCTGCATAATACTTACTATCATATTTAGGTTTAGTAGCAATATAACTCCTAACATTATTTAATATATCGGTTTGATCATCAACACCATCATTATCTTTATCAATATTACTGTGATAAGTAGTAATCCCAAAATGACTGTTGTCATATTTAACCTTATTACCTATCTTCCCAGTATAAATTTCAAAACCTATAAATCCAATAATTATAACTAGACAAATAACTAACAAAGTAATTCTAAATATCTTTTTCATAATTTATTTAACCCTTCCATATCTTTATCTTCATCTATTCTAATAACACTAAATTTTATACCGTAAGAGCCTCTCTAATTAAAGCCTCGTAAGCATCTTCTCCCCTATCAACATGACCAGCGAGCCGTCCTAGAAAATGCGATCATAATTTACTACCCCCATCATCTTTGAAATAAAACTTCTCTTTTTTCATTTTTAATAATCATATAAACTGCTGATAATAATTATTCTCTTGGCATCAAAATCCGTCCTATCTTCTTCAATTATATCATGAAGAGTCTTTTCCTTAACATACCAACGCTAATTTTTTAACCTTATCAGAGGCAAAGTAAGCCAAGGAATCAATCGAAATATAATCCTTATCATAACCAAATTTAATCCCAATTCCTCCTGATTTCACCCAACTAGCCAAATTACCAGAATAATCATCAACCAAAATAGCCCTAGAAGCCTTTACTATCCTACATTTTTCTACTCCACTTGGAACGCAAATAATACTTATATCTTCATTTTTACTTCTAATATAATTCGTCTTGGCAATCATCTCGCCTAAAGAATTAACCGTCGTTAAAATAGCAGGTCTAAATATTTTTTCTTCATAAATTTTATTTATATTTTGAAAAGCATTATTTAACTCTCCAGAATTATCTAATAGTTCATTCCAATCAATACTTTGATAAAACTTAATGACATCGGATCTATTATTTAAATCGATACCTAAATCCGCCATCATCTTATAACTTACTCTAATAGTATCTTTAATTACCCCATCAAAATCAATATACAAATTAATCATATTACCCTTCTTTCTTATGTGTATTTTATACACATATAATTTGATTATAAAAGGTATTATTACTAATACACTATTTTTCTATATCTTTAAAACAATATAACTTAGCCGGTTTCTTCCCATTAAAAACAGCATCTTTATTAACAGCCCATATTATTCCATCATTTAATAATTTCTTTCTAAAATTTCTTCTATCTAACTCTTTATTTAACAAAGTTTCATAAACTTTTTGTAACTCTGGTAAAGTAAATTCTTCAGGTAATAAATCTTTTAAAATACTACTCTTAAGTATTTTTTCTTTTAAAATTGCTAACGATTTATCTATTACTAAGTTATGATCATAAGCAAGTGTAGGCACTTTATCAATGGCAAAAAAATCCGCATTAGAAGTTTTCATTGTTTCCTTTTGTAACTCTATACCCTTAGTATTTATAACCCCTAGAAAGGAAACCCCAATCATTCTTTGTAAATTACTTCTATTAACATCATCAAAGATATTACCTAATTCTAATTTAATATTTTCTAATCCGGTTTTTTCTTTTAATTCTCTTCTAGCCCCATTTTCTAGGGTTTCATTATTATACATTGCCCCACCCGGTAAAGCCCAATAACCATTAAATGGTTCATTAGTTCGTTTAACCAGCAAAACTTTTACAATTCCCTTATCGACTGTAAACAAAGTAGTAATAACATGAATGCCAATATTTTTATATAACTTATTGTTTAATTCCATTACCTTCACCATCCATTTATATTATATGTGTATTTTATACACTTGTCAACCTATAAAAGAAAGTTTACTTCTTTTTCTTCTTATCTCTAATGCGAAAAACAATAATTAAAACTAGCACCATTAAAGACAATACTAATTCTAACATTGAAGTAAACTTTAACATATTATCACTTGTACAAAGATAAGCATATAAAACATAAGCCAGATAACTTATCGTTCCTACTACCCACGAAGAAATACTTAAATCCTCGGAACTTTTACTAATTATTAACTGTGTTATCTGAGGTCCATAGGAAATCAATGTACAAATTGAAACTATACTAAGTAAGACATTAGCAAGCATTTTAATCCCTCTATTCTTAAAACTTTATCTATATTTATTTTAATAAATTATTTTCTAAATTACCACTTATTCTTATCAATACTTCTTATTTTTATAATCACAAGTATCATCATGACTATTAATTACCCCAATTGCCTGCAAATAAGAATAAATAATAGTACTTCCTACAAACTTCATTCCTCTTTTTTGTAAGTCTTGAGAAATATTATCACTTAAGTTAGAAGTAGTTTTATCATTTTCATAAATAACATCACCTTTAGTAAAAGTCTTTAAATAATTATAAAAGCCCTTATATTCTTCACTAATTTGCTTAAATATTTTAGCATTATTTATACTAGCCATTATCTTTAATTTATTTCTAATAATATCTTTATTATTTATTAATTCTTCTATTTTTTTATCATCATAATTTATAATCTTATCAATAGCAAAATTATCATAACTTTTTCTAAAAGCCTCTCTTTTATTTAAAACACATTCCCATGATAGCCCCGCTTGAAAAGACTCTAGAATTAACATTTCTAATAAATATTTATCCTCCGTATTTAAAATACCCCATTCGTTATCATGATATTCTACATATTTCTTATTTTTTTCGTTGCACCACTTACATCGCATAAAATTCCTCTTTTTCAAATAAATTTCTTTTATAATTTAATACCATCACTAATAGTATATTTTTTCTTATAATAACCCGCCATTTCTTCTAAAGCCCTATTGCCAAACTCTCTAATTTTCTTATTATCTTTCATTAATTCATATAAATAAATTCTACCATAAACTTCATCAATATATTTAATTATTAAAAGACTAGCCATATATCCTTTAAATACTTTAGGTCTATCAAATATATATTCATCAAGAACTTCACTGCCTCCATGACATCTTATATTTAAATTATCTATAGGAACATAATCATCTAAAAATTTTCTAAATGCTTGTTCAAACTTTGCCTCATCATTTAATAACCAGTCCTTTTCTCCTGATATAAACTGCGCCATGCCCTCATCAAACCATACTATTCTATCATTACCATAAACATATTTTTTATAATATAAATGAAAAGCCTCATGAGCATTGGTACCCACCGCACTATACCACCACCCACTTTTATACGCTGCATTGGCATGATTGCAAGAACAAGAAAGATTACTTTTATCATCAAAGAAACCGCGACAATAAGAAGGAACCGGACTTTTATCAACTTCCCTTCGTCTTTTAAAGAATTCATCTAACTCTGTATCAACATCATAGGTCTCAAAACATATTTTTTCTAATCTTTCAACACCAAATATTTTTCTATAAAGTGCCAGTTTATCCATTGTATTTTGAAACATAAAGTCTGCTAGAGACTTATTATTTAACAACTTACTTGGTCTCATAAATTTTTCTGAAACCGACATTTTTATTTCTTCATTATCAATCAGCACTTTCATAATTTAGTTCCTTTCATAGACACAATAAACTTGGTTATATCATTTCCTTCTAATTTTAAAAATTTCACCATGTTTTTTATACCATCACCATAACCCAGTTAAAACCTTACCATCACTACTCATTTTCATGTTACTAAAATTTGCATTAATTTTATAAGTCCAAATATAATTCATTAAGCAAATTCCTTTCTAAAAGTATTTTTTCTAACTCAATTCTAACATATTGGTATACAAAAAGACACATCATCATGTGCCATTTTAATTATTTTTAACCAAACTTAATATTTTCTTCTCTTGTTATTTTTTATATATTAGATTGTTTATTAAGCTGTTTATGCAGAATTTCACCATCATTTAATTTTTGCTTTCTTAACGTTGCAATATTATTAATTAATATATCAAATTGACTAAATTCGCTCTTTATAAGATACTCCCCTGCACATTGCCATTCTACAAAAGATTTATAATTATTGATAATATGTTCATTTTTATAATCTAACAAACCAGCATCATTAAACCAATCGTTTGTTATTTTCAAAATAACCACAAAATCTTTTTCTTGATTTTCTAGAGCAAAATAATTAAGACACTGTAAGAAATAATCAGAATCAACATTGGCACAATAATCAGTAGTTCCTAAAGATGCCAAGCAAGATAGATAGTTTGCTTCATCTATTTTAATACCCTTAATCCAAACGGAATTAGGATCAGCAAGACAATTTTGTTTAGCAATTCCATATTTTTTTAATATGCTATTACAAGCATTAAAATATTCATCATAATTTACTATCTGTTGTTTTAATTTTTCAAATAATAAATTCATTACATAAAAATCAACGACTTTATACCTAGAATAAGTTTTATCTATAATTTCTAACAATACATCATTTAGACCATCAATTTTTTGTTCAACTATTGAATCAGCTAATAATTCATTTTTCAAAAATATATTTAATATTTTATTAAGATCATCACTATCAAGTTTTATAGCAACTCTTTCTTGTTGAACTGCATAATCACAGTAAAAATTTACTAAACTTTCGTTTGATATACCCAAATTTTTTATTAAACTTTTCTTAAGAAATTGTTTTTTTCCGTTAAATGCAGCTGATACATTTGATAATATAATAGCTAAAATTTGATTATAAATATCTTGATTAAATAACTTAATATTTTCTGCAGAATCAAGTTTTTCAGTTAGGTCAAATATATAATTCCAAATATCTGTGTTTTCATAGCATATTAAATCACCAAAAGCATAATTAATACTTTCCAAAGCTCTATATCCACCATCTAAAAAGCATTTATATATTTTTGATTTTTCTTTCTCTCTCATTTGATATTTTTCGCTTTTATTTTTTACAATTAAAGGCATATTTGGCAACTGCATTTTTTTAGCCATCTCTATTAAAACAATATTGCAACACAGATCTGAAAACTTAAAATTACGCTGTTGTAATATTTCCAGAAGTGCTTCGTTCTCAGCAGTAGATAAAGTATAAGCACCATTAGGTTTACTCAATATTGCTGATGCTAACACAGGTATTTTATCTACAGATGCTAATAAATTACCGTAACCATCATTATCTCTAATGTAAGAAAGAATAATATTTTTATCCAATAAATACACCGTGTCCATCATGCACACACTAATTATATAGCAACTTTGTTCAAAATATTTTGCAAGCGTTTTTTGGGATACTTTTTTATATAATATTTTATAAGTCAAAAGTTCTATTATGCCTTCTTCAACAAAATCATCTCTATCAACATTTTTATTTGACAAAACATGTGATAATTCATGAACCATAGTACATAATAAAATTTCCATATCTTCATTATAATATTCGTTAATTCTTATTACTTTTTTTGTATGATAAACTTCAGCTTTAACACAATGATATTTATCATTTTCTACTTCTAATCTATACTCATTTAATCGTTTACTAAATTCATCTTTGCAATCCCAGCCAAATTCCTCTAAAAAAAATTCTTCTATATCTTCTTCAGCTGATTTTGTTATTTTTTCATAATTCATATTTATTCTCCGTCTCAAATTAATGTTGCTATTATAGCATAAAAATTTGTATTGTAAATAATAAAAAAATATCTTAAAAAGTTGCTAAATATCTCCAGTTATTGAAATACTCTTAACTCAAATTACTAACAGTGCTAAAAAGACACAACTTTGTGTGCCTTAGATATTTTATTTATCAACTTGTTTTCGTTTTTTTCAATTCATAAACGATATCCACCTGTTTACAAACATTTTCTGAATGCGTAACTATAATGATACATTTATTGTCATTTTTAGCCAAATCTTTTAAAATACTCATAATATCATTTTCCGTATCTTTATCTAAATTACCGGTTGGTTCATCAGCCACAATCATCTTCGCATCATAACTAAGACTTCTAGCAATAGCAATCCTTTGCTGCTCTCCACCACTTAATTTTAAAATTTTACGATTAGCATAAGATTCATCAAGTCCTACTTTCTGCATTAATTGTAAAGCCTTATCTTTTTTATTAGTTATTTTTTCTTTACTAATATCCATTGCTAAAGTTATATTTTCTAAAGCCGTTAAATAAGGCAATAAATTATAACTTTGAAAAACTATCCCAATATGCGTACTTCGATATTCATCTAAATTCATTTCTTTTAAATCTTTACCATCAAAAATAATCTTACCTTCACTACATTTTTCTAAACCACTAATTAAAGATAATAAAGTTGTCTTCCCCGAACCACTCTTACCTTTAATCGCATAAACTTTACCAGTCTCAAAAGTATAACTTAGATTCTTAAAAACATAATCATCTTCAGAAGCATCATTATAACGATAAGAAACATTGGTAAGTTCTAATATCTTCATCTTAAGACCTCTCTTTCAATATAGTAAGTGGGGAAAATCTTTGAATACTTATCATCGAAGATAAACCACTTATAAAAGTTAATACTAATCCTATCCCCAGTAATTCTAATATTACTATGTAATTTACCACCGTATTCATTTCATCTATTTGTTTTACTTGAACAC
>CAKOMH010000019.1:0-24858 GCA_934096595.1 uncultured Bacilli bacterium
CGTCATATCCTTATATATGGCATCAGCGGCTTCTAACTGGTCCGATGTCAAACTAAATGGTAATTGATTTATAAATTCCTCTAGCTTTTCTTTGGTTACTTCTTTTTTTATACCTGATTTTTTATTTCTTAAACTTTTTAAATAGTTAATCTTAAATGCAAAAAGAAAAAACTCTTCATAAATTAATCTTAAACGCGCTTGTTTTAAGGTCTTTATATCTTCTGGATAATGAACCGCTTTTAAAGCCTCTTCTTTTTTTAAAAAATTATACTTTTCTTTAAAAATCACCGGAATATAATCATCAACATCAAATCTAGTACTAACGGCATTTTTCATGATATTTCTTATCATTTTATTATTAATACCACTAACTAAATGATAAATAGGGATTATTTCATTTTTATTTAATACTTCTAAACTAATATCATTAGCTGTAAAGGTGTTTCTAAAACTATCATAACGCCCAGTTATACTTATATAACTTCCAGAGGCTATCTTTGATTTTAAGTAGCCTCGATTAAAAATAGATACATTAATAAAAGTACCATTATATAAACATTTCATACTAAGACGATTTTGTCGGCCTCCTAAAAAACTTACGATAGGACTGCTAACTACTTGAACATTTATGGTTCCTTTTTCTTTAATACAAGTTGTTAAATCACCTAATTTTACTATTTCATAACGATACGGATAGTACTCTAACAGTTCACTAAAAGTAGATATATTTAGTTTTTTTATCAATAGTAAACTTTTATCTCCCATTCCTCTAACTTCTTCTAAATTCATTGCCATCACTAGTAAAATTATAGCAAAAAAGCATTGACAAAACTACCTTTTTTTATTAGTATATTAGTTACCAATTTGCGTTACTGCAAGTTGGTGCTAGTATCACACTAGCCAACCCCTTTTTATTCTTTTTGAGACAGTTATAATTACTGTCTCCTTTTTTTATTGTCTTCTTAGGTCTAATATTTTGACCTTTTTTAAATATTTTATTTAACTTTTTTCAATAACTTTGCAAATCTTTTTTCCTTTTTGCCATCTTTTAATTTTTTCATGTTAGTCTTAACATATTATACAAGTATTTACATCTTTATATCAATTTTTCATTACATCAACTTAAACTCAACTTTATAATTTTTGATATTATTTATACTAAAACACATTAATTAAATTAGGAAAAATTAGCGTAACTGGTCATTCCAGCACCTATAAAAACCTCGGTGTATTCTGGTATCTTACTGTTTTTAATGTATAAATTATTAAATTTTAACGGTATTAATCTTGTTATATTTTACATTTATAATTTATATGTAATTAATTTTCCGTATCTGGAAATAATAAATAGTAAGGGAGTGTTTTTTAGATGAAATTAATGGAATTAGTTGGTTTAAATACAAAATGGTATCGCTATCAAAATGGTTATACTCAAGAAAAATTTGCGGAGTTAGCTAACTTTAAAATGGCATATGTTAGCATTGTTGAAAATGGTGATGCAAATCTAACTTTAAATAATGTTGAAATTATTGCTAAGACTTTAAAAGTTGAACCAGAATTGCTTTTCAACAAAGAAACAGCAAATAAAGCTAAGAATTTACCAAAAAGAGTTTACATGTATCAAAAATAAGTGCAATCACTAAAACTGCACTTATTTTTTTATATCATTAGCTTTAACTAGATAATTTAACTCATTTTTTAATTTTTAATAATTATATTTATCTTAACCTAGCAATAGCTTCATTGTAATTATCACTTAAGCAAACATAAGAGCCTGACACAACGGCATCAACATAGTCTTTAACTAACCCAATTGTTTTATCATTAATCCCGCCATCTACTTCTATTCGCCCTTTATAAATAAGGCGCAGCGATTCTAACTTCTTTACTACCTCAGGAAGAAACTTTTGTCCCCCCTTACCAGCTTTAACACTCATAACTAAAACCATATCCACATATTTAAGAAGTGGTTTTATTTCTTGGATGTTTGTTTCGGGATTAATAGCCAGTCCCCCACGCATACCGTTATCCGTAATATTTAAAATTAATTTCATGGCCTCATCAATATTTTTTAAAATTTCATAATGAACAATAAAATGTTTAAAATTAAATTTTTTACAGTAATCTATATATTTACAAGGATTATCCACCATCAAATGAATTTCTAACGGTTTAGTAAATTTTTCTAAATGCATATCTTCTAAAGTTAACGACTTATTATCTACAAAAGTCCCATCCATAAAATCAACATGAATTAAATCACAATTAGATTTATTTAATACTTCTATCTGTTCATCAATAGGATATTTACTTTTCAAAAAGGATACACTTATTTCCATTGTTCTTTCTCCAAAAAATTTATATAGTTTTCATATCTACTCGCCAGTATTGTCTTCCCGACATTTTCTTTAACGGCACAACCAATTTCTTTATAATGTTTACAATCTTTAAAACGACATTCATACTTACTAAATTCAATAAAGCCATTCTTTAATTCTGAAGGACTAGTAAAATTTAAATCAAGAGCACTAAATCCCGGAGTATCTAATAAGTAAAAATCACTAACTGGATAAATCTCCACATGACGAGTTGTATGAACACCTCTACCCAAAGCCTTAGAAATAGCTTGAGTCTTAATATCATAGCCCCCTAATCGGTTAACTAAGCTTGATTTTCCCGCCCCACTTTGACCTAGAAGCCCAACTTCTTTTCCTTTTAACATCGTCTTAATTTTTTCTACTTCAGTATTAAAAACCACATCTATCCCAATACTTTGATAATAGTTTTTTAATTTTTCTATCTCTTCTTGTTCTTCTTTATTTAGTAAATCACATTTAGTAAAACATATCATACTAGGAATATCATGAAGAGCAAGAAAAGCCAGTTGTTTATCTAAAAGATTAAGGGATAAATCTGGCTCTTTTGTACTAGTAACACAAATAACTAAATCAATATTACTTATATTAGGTCTTGTCAAATAATTTTTGCGGGGTAATATTTCTAAAATATATTTTTTTTCAATATCAATTTTTACTTCATCACCAACCATGGGACTTATTTCATCTTTGCGAAACTTACCGCGAGCTCTAGCTTCAATAATCCCATTATTCGTTAAAACGCTATAAAGATTACTGATAATGCGAACTATTTTACCCTTATTCACAAACTTCCTCATTCGGGTTACATTCAACCACATCTTCTTTAACATAAATAGTAATAGTTAGACTAGCACCACTAGTAACTTGAGTTCCACTTTGTCTTGATTGCGCAATAATATCGCCACTCTTATAATTACCTGAGGCTTCACTAACTTCTTTAAATTTACAATTAATACTATATTGACTACAGAATTGTTCAATTTGTTCTTTAGTATAATCACCACTCGTAAAGTCTGGATATTTAGTTGTAACATTAGGTATATAAAGAATTACAGTATCCCCTTTAGCAACTTTTTCTCCTGCCTTAACTGATTGATCTAAAATGGACGAAGCATCAACATTAGTATCACTAACATCACGCTTTTCTGGAATAACTAAAATCCCATAAGCAGTTAAAGTACCATAAACAGTATAATAATTTTTACCAGTAAAATCTTCCATTGTAAAGCCTTCGTTACCAGTAGAAATATAAAGTGTTACTTCACTACCTTTAGTTTTTTTAACTCCAGCAACAGGATTAGTCTTTACAACTTTACCTTTTTCAATTTCATCACTAGCCTGTTCTTTTTGTTGATCAGCTATTTTAAAACCTTCATTTTGCAAAGCATTAATAGCCTCACTAATATCAAGTCCAGAAACATCAGGTACTTTGATTTCTGTTTGATTAGTTATTACTGGTAGCAAGACAATAATTGAAGTTATAACTAACACTATTCCTGTGAAAACGGCAAACAAAGTAATTAATACTTTATTATCTCTTTTCGTATTTTCCACCTCTTCTGTTTTTATTTCTTTTACTATTCCTTCTGATTTAGTAGCTGTTTTAGTTGTGTTTTTAGGTTTTCTATCATCATCAAATTCAGGATAAGGTAACACAATTTTAGCTTCGTTTGCTCTTGAATCATCAAGACAAGTTCTTAAATCCTCATTCATACTTCTAGCATCAGCATATCTGTTTTTCGGATTTTTAGCCGTAGCTTTAATAATAATATTTTCTACACTTTGTGGAATTTCTGGATATTTATCTCTAACACTAGGAATTTTTTCTTTTAAATGTTTAAGTGCTATTTCAACAGCATTATCACCTTTATAAGGAAGCTCTCCCGTCAATAACTCATACATTAAAATTCCCATAGAATAGATATCACTTTGTAATGTTGAACCTTTACCATTAGCTTGTTCTGGCGGCAAATAATGAACGCTTCCCATAACGGAATTAGTCTGCGTTAACTGCGTACTATTCATCGCCATTGCAATACCGAAATCCGTTATTTTAACTAAACCACTATCTAAAATCATAATATTTTGAGGTTTAATATCACGGTGAATGATATAAGCATCATGAGCAACCGACAAACCATCAGTTATTTGAAGCATTATATCAATTACTTCACTTAAGGTTAGACGCCCTCTTTTTTTAAGAAGTTGCTTTAATTGACACCCTTCAATATACTCCATAACAATATAATATTGACCATTATCTTCGCCAACATCATATACTTCCACAATATTAGGATGGCTAAGACTTGATGCTGATAAGGCCTCTCTTTGAAAACGACGAACAAACTTTTCATCAGTTGCTAAATCACCGCGTAAGACTTTAACTGCTACATTACGGTCTAAAATTGTATCATAAGCTAGATACACATTAGCCATACCGCCTTCTCCAATTGATTTAATTATTTGATAACGATCGTTTATTTTTTGTCCTTTCATTATCATTACTATTCACCACTTTCTTTTACTAAATAAGCAACAGATATATTATCAGTACCACCTCTGGCATTACATTTTCTAATTAATTTAACGACTTTTTCTTCGACACTAAGTTCTGGGTCATTTAAGACTTTTTCAATAGCTTCATTACTTAACATATTAGTTAACCCATCGCTTGATAAAAGAATTGCATCAAATGACATATCAACTTCATAAATATCTGGTACCACATCTTCTTCGCCCCCCAAAGCCTTCATTAAAACATTTTTCTTTGGATGATATTTAGCTTCTTCCTCGGTTAAATCCCCCGCTTGAACAAGTAACTGCACTAAAGTATGGTCTTTGGTTACTTTAAGAAGATGACCATTTTTCATAGCAAAGCCACTTGAATCACCAACATTAGCATATAAAAGGAAATCATGGGTAAGTAAAGCGACTACTACCGTTGTTCCCATACCTTTACTTTCTGGATTATTACTAGCATACTCCACAATATGATGGTTAATCTCACTAATATTGTCTTTCAACCAGTTAGTCGCATCATACTTTGTCCCTACAGTAACTAAGTCATTAAATCTTTTTCCTAAATGCGTTACAACCATTGATGATGCAACTTCGCCAGCCCGATGACCGCCCATTCCATCAGCAACAATAAGTAAATATTCACCGGCATCATTTTTTAAAATAGTTACGGAGTCTTCATTATGACTTCTTACTTTTCCGGCATCAGTTAAATAAAATGTCTTCACTTTCTTCCTCCTTGCTTCTAAGTTGTCCACAGGCAGCAGAAATATTACTGCCAAACCTTCTTCTAACCGTTACATTAATTTTATTTTTAACTAAAGTATCGTAAAACTCATCAATCTTCTTCTTATTACTTTTACTAAATTCAATATGATTAGTCTCATTATAGGGTATCATATTGACATACACATTTAACCCCTTTAATAGTTTAGAAAGTTCTTCTGCACAATCTTTACTATCATTTACACCATCTAGCATAACATATTCAATAGTAACTCGTCTATTAGTTTTTGCAATATAATCCTTAATTGCTTTAATTACCTCCGAAATGTTATAAGCTTTATTTATTGGCATTATTTGGTTTCTAATCTCATCATTGGGAGCATGCAAACTAAGTGCCAAGTTCACTTGTAAATCTTCCTTACTAAAGTCATAAATTTTGGGTACTAAGCCACAAGTTGAAACGGTTATATGACGCGCCCCAATACTTATACCCTTTGGATCATTTATTACTCTAATAAAGTTCATAAGGTTTTCATAGTTATCAAAAGGCTCTCCAATTCCCATAACCACAACACTAGAAATTCTCTTGCCTATATCTTTTTCAATTAACAAAATCTGTTCAACCATTTCATAAGCTTCTAAGTTTCTAACCTTTTTACGACGCCCTGACTCACAGAACTTACACCCCATATTGCATCCTACTTCACTGGAAACACAAACACTTAACCCATAATCGTGTTCCATTAAAACTGCTTCAATATAATTATGGTCTTTAAGTAAAAATAAATATTTATGCGCATCAACATCATGTTCAACTTTAGCAATACTTATCATATCCGTACTAAAATCATTTTTTAACTTATCTTGAATTTCTTTTTTAATATTAGTCATTTTATCAATACTATCAACTCTTTTTAAATATAACCATTCATAGACTTGTAGAGCTTTAAACTTTTTTTCACCCATACTGATAAAATGTTCTTCTAAATCACTTCTTTTTATTCCATATATATTTTTCATAAATAAATCACTCGCTATCCCTTAAATTATACCAAAGTATTACCTTCTTGAATAGAAATATTTTTAAAACTAACTAACAATTTATATCAATAATTAAATCGTTAATATTTTTTATAATTTAGCTGCCAATCAAAAAAACACCCTATAAAAGAGTGTTACTCTGTAACTTCACCATAAGCATAAATTTTTAGAGATATTGTTTTTCCAATTTCACTTTCTGGGGTATCTTCATCAATCCAGATTTTTACATTATGAGCTTCAAAATTATTAGTATTACTTTTATTTAAAAGACTGATATTTTTCTTTAAAATACGACGACCACTGCTATCAGTTTCACAACTACTTAATAAGAAAGGTGTTCCACTATCTAAAGATACTTTAATATGGTCATAACCTAATTTATTTGTACTAGTATCAAGAGGATTGTCATATAAAGCAATATAATAAGTCATGTCTAAAGTACCATTATTAGTAACGGAAAAAGAATATCCTTTTGTAAGTAAGCCTTCATTATCATCAATTGGGGTATTATTAGTTGATATTACGGTACTACCATCATAAGCAGATAATTGCATAATTAAGCTTCCCGATTGAACAGTTTGTTCTTCTGATTGGTCTACTTTCATAAATAAAGCATAACTAGTACCAATAATACCTATTACCATTACAAAAACAGATATGGCAATTACTTTTGTTTGTTTTCTTATAATCGAAGTATAATTCATAATCTCACAATCCCTTACTATTTTATTTATAATCTAATTATAACTTATATTTAAAAAAATTACCATTAATATTTTTCAAGATATAGAAATTTCTAATTTATTTAATTTTTCTTTTCTAAACTTAGATAAAACTAGCCCTATATAAATAAGGAAATAATTCCTATGACTTATTATGTTTATAGATATATAGATTACAACCATTCTTCTAAATTAGCAAGTATTTTTAATGATTTACTAAAGCAAACTATTTATCCATCAAGCTTAAAATATTTCGTTTAAATTTCACCATTTATTTATTGCAAAAAATTTTTAGCATGTTATACTAAATATTGAAATCCCTTGGGATTGGGAAAGGAAGTTAAATAATATGGAATTAAAAGGAAGTCAAACTGAAAAGAATCTACTTACAGCTTTTGCAGGAGAATCACAAGCTAGAAATAAATACACTTTCTACGCTTCAAAAGCTAGAAAAGATGGATATGAACAATATGCAGAAATCTTTGAAGAAACTGCTAATAATGAAAAAGAACATGCTAAAATGTGGTTCAAGGAATTACATGATGGCAAAATTCCTACTACTCTTGAAAATTTAGAAGACGCTGCTAACGGTGAAAACTATGAATGGACAGATATGTATCAAGAATTTGCAAAAACTGCTCGTGAAGAAGGCTTTGAAGAATTAGCTAAAAAATTTGAAGCTGTTGGTGAAATTGAACGCCATCATGAAGAAAGATATCGTAAACTTATTGCTAATATTAAAGGCGGTGTAGTTTTCTCTAGTGATGATGATAGAATTTGGCAATGCCGCAACTGTGGTCATATCGTAATTGGTAAATACGCACCAGAAGTATGTCCAGTATGTAATCATCCTCAAAGTTTCTTTGAAATCAAAAAAGAAAATTACTAGGTTCTAAGTTATTAAAGTCTAAAAACAGGAGTTAAGTCCTGTTTTTATATTAATCAATACTTACTAAGGTTATCCTAGCATAGCCATTACCTTTTTTAGCACAATTTTCGGTCGGTGTTTCTTCGCTACAAGTAGTTGATATAGTTTTCGTGCTTTCTTCATCAGATTCCTCACAATTATAACAATACATTACTTTATCTTTTAAAAGAGGATTACCTATATAACCAGAACCGCCACCAGCACCATTTATATCACTGCCTATTCCGCCATAATAACCGCCACCACCTCCAACTTTTGTATATCCATTGTTACAAGAGCCAATTCCAAATGAGTTGCCAGAAATTTGTGTGCCTCCTTTGCCTCCAGCACCATTCACATAAAAATCCTGTGCTCCTGTATAAACTCCTGAATTACCTTTAAATCCACCACCAGAACCGCCATTAGCATAATTATAAGGATAATTTGCATTATTTGCTCCTCCGCCACCTCCAGATACCATTAAAATATCGGATTTATTGCTTTCTAAAGTCGATAATAAGCCTGATTTAAACGCAATATGAGTTGCGCCTCCTCCAGAACCACACGAAGAATTAGATATATATCCATGCAAAGCTTTACAAGAACCGCCGCCATTATACGCTATCTCTGAAACACATCCTTCACCTATACAATAATTTCCAGATTTACCAACATTAATAAAAATTTCAGTATTTTTAGAAATATTAAGAACCCCATTCGAGTAAGCTCCATAACCACCAGTATATTTATCATCATCGCCGCCACCTTGGGCTCCCCATAATTCAACTTCATATGTTCCTGTAATTGGGGCTGTAAAAGTTTGCTCTCCTCCTGTATAATCAAAATCAAATACTGTTTGACCAGAATAAAAATATAAATTACATTTTGTCTTTGCAGTTAAATTTTTTAATAACAATCCCCAAGTCTCACTATCCCATGACACACTAACATTTCCATCATCACAGATAGCTTTATAAAATTTAGCCTCATCTTTTGAAGGTATTTTTTCACTTAATTCATTATTTATATAAACACCCATAATCTCTGTATCTTTTAAATAACTTTTCTTCAAATTAACGCTTCTAACATTAACCATAAAACCTATTAAAGATAGAACAAATGCAATAATAATCAACTCTTTTTTCATACTTTTTTCTCCTAAAAAGCCGTAATTTCGTCTTCATAGAGTTTGTAACTCTATGAAAACAAGCCTTTAAACCCAGTATTTATAAGACTTTCCAAAAAATTGACCAGAAATTTTGACGAGAAAATATTAATTTATTTGACCATAAAACCAATTTCAAGCTCCTACAAATACTAACATCATAGTTAATTTATTTGACTAAAAAATTGACTACAATAAAATAAATTTTAAGCTTTAAAACCTCTAAAATATATGTTATAGTTTATATATAAATTAAAAATAAAGCCCGAAAGTTAGCTTTCATAGAGTTACAAACTCTATGAAATTTTAAGTTATAACCTCAAAAAGACTAAATAACAACTTTCTAAATATTATTTATTAGCTAAGATATAAAATTATCTTTTTTAACATAATATTTTATTAGGAGGCTTATCATGAATAAAAAATATAACTTCTATAATATTTTATTTATTTTTATCATTGGTACATTACTACATTTCACTTACGCATGGACTAATAACAACTTTATAGTTGGCTTAATAAGTCCTACCAACGAATCAATCTTCTCTCACACTAAATTATTAATTCTTCCTACCTTTCTTTTTTACCTATTATTTTATCGAAGAAACAAAGCCATTCTAAAAAAATCAAAATTCTTTAGTAGCATGATTATCCAATTAGTAAGTAGTATTCTTAGTATGGTCCTAATCTATTACACAGCTAGATACGGTTTTAACCTTGAAAGTCTTATCTTTGATATCTTCTTATTTTTCTTAAGTATCCTAATTGGTCTAATCTTAAGTAATTTTTATTATCAACACAGTAATAAATCTTTTAACTATCAACTATATTCCTTTCTAATAGTTATACTTACAATTCTTTTTACTATTAAACCATTAAACTTTCCGTTCTTTAAATAACATTTAAAAAAACTAGGTTCACCCTAGTCTTCTTTCTTTTCTAATTTACTTATGCAAGCATTAGTAACTTCAATAGCCTTAAGTCTTAAAGATTCAACAGCATCTTCCAAAACCGGAGTGCCTTTTTCTTTAACATAATCTACTAAATCAGCCATAGATTTTTCAATCTCTTTAGCTTTCTTTTTAGCAATCTTAGCTACTTTTTCCATACTTAAGTCATCTAACTCTTTTTTGATTTTTTTGATATTTTTGTCAACATACTTCTTTACATCATCAGCATCAATATCTTTTACTTTAGTCATAAAATCATCAAAAGCTTTCTTTAAATCATCTCTAGTTTCTTTACCAGATTTAGGAGCAAGTAATACACCCAAAGCCGCCCCAGCAGCCATACCTCCTACTAATGTAGCAACAGTTTTCTTTTTCATTTCATATCCTCTTTTCTATTAATATAACTTAATTATACTATATTTTCTTTCTTAGTATATGAATTTTGTGTGAATTTATACATTTAAGTGTAAATAGTCCAAAATTTTAAAAATAATTACTTACCAATCTTTTTAAGTCTTGATATTAATTTTTTCGAATTTCGGTAAACAGTATAACCATTTTTATACATAAAATACAAAAATTTATTAGCAACTAAATCATATTCACCAATATATTCAATTACTCGACCATTAAAATTCTTTTTAAAAGTATAAACACCATAATCAGGACTACCTATTTCAAAATTACCAGAAATACCTCCAAAATCATATACCTTATAACCTTCGGATATAGCCCATTTTATCATTTCATTTTGAATCATATACTGTGCATTAAAATAATTATATTTACTAAATGAACCACTATAAACATAGTTAACTGTATCTTTATCCATAATAAATAAAGCACAAGAAATAGGTATCATGTCTTTTTCTTCACTAACTATTTCCTCATAAAATTTATCATCTTTACAATCTTTTTTATACTTATTCTTATCTAAATATAAAACAAAAGCTCTAATTCTACCTGCTTCTTTAAAATTATCTATTAAAGTTTCATAATATTCCATCGTTCTATCAAAATGATTATGTCTTTCTGCCGTATGTTCTGTTATGGCTTTAAAGTCTTTGATTGCCTCATCATCAACTTCTTTTAAAACAAATGGATATTTATAAGCTTTTCTAATATGTCCTCTTCCTTTTGAAGAAAAACTAGCAAATGCTTCATCATAAGTTTTATTAGCAATATCAATCGCATAAGACCATCTAAATTGTAGTTCATCAACATAACCTATCCTAAATCCTTTATGTTTAAAGCCTAGATTAATTAAATATTCATGTAACTTTTCATTACTAAAACCATCATCTAATAAATCACCATCAGAATTATGATGTCTATACTCTACCATAGGATCCATTTTAAAGAAGAAACCATTTCTTTCCTTAATAAATTTCTTAATATTAGCAGCAAAAAATTCTACCATTTCTAAATTATCATAATCAAGCATTGGTCCTCTTGGTGCATAAAATATACAGTATTTTCCAAATATCTTTCTTGCTAAAAGTAAAGATGCTCCTATAAATTTTCCTTTATCATCTTTAATTCCCACATAATAAGAAGCCCAACCATTAACTGCTTTAATATTTGCCCAATAAACAGTTTGATAATAATTACTATGGGGCATTTTATCTTCTATTTTTTTAAACTCTGTTTTATTTAATTCTACAAAATTCAAGTTAATCACTCTCCAACATTTATATTATAACAATTTTATTGACAAAATACTCTATATAATTGTAAATATCCTAAAAATATTATCTGTTTCTTTCCATTAGCAAAAAAATTTCAATAGCCATTAATTAACTTTGATAATTCTTAAGTCAAAAATATTATTAATCATTAATTTACACATTAAAATAGAAATGTTATAATAAACATGTTGAAAGGAATTAATGCTATGCGATACTTCTTAAATTTCTTTGGTCATTTACACACCATTAATCAGCACCGATTAAAAGTATTTATTCTTTGTTGTAAAGCTGGTATTCCTATTCAAGGATTACTCCATGATTTATCAAAATATAGTCCTACTGAATTTTTAGAAGGTATCAAATATTATGCCAAAGGCAAGTATTCCCCCATAATAAATGCTAAGAAGGACCAAGGATACTCCAAAGCTTGGCTACATCACAAGGGTCGCAATAAACACCACCATGAATATTGGTTTGACTATGCTGCTCCTCTAAAAGCTCCTGTCATCCCATATAAATATGCGGTTGAAATGATCTGTGATATGATTGCTGCCTCAAAAAATTATCAAGGTAAAAAATACACCGATATGTCAGCCTACTACTACTGGAATAAAGTTAGAGATAACTGCATGGTTAACCGCAAAATTCAAAGCTTTATGACGGAAGTCTTTGAAACATTAGGAGCCCAAGGTGAAAAATATACGATCAATCCTAAATATCTAAGAAGTATTTATGATAAATATACAAAGAAAAAAGAAAAGGAAGATAAAAATGAAGAAAATTGCTCAAAAAATCGGAACTAATACTATTTACTGCGGAAGTAACATTTTTGCCGGAACCACTGACGATTATCACTTTCTTATTAAATATGATAGTCAATCTAGTGTTTACACCCTAAGTTTTAGCATTGAAATGGATAGTAACATTGCTAAATTAACCAACAGTATTAAAAAAGAAATAAAAGATGCTATCGTAAGTTACAATAATAAAAATCTTAATATTGTGGGATCCGTTACTAACAAGAAATATTTACCTGAAATTATTAATCCTCTTTTAGAAATTATTGGTAATTATTTAAAAGATAATAAAGCTAAAGAGGTATGTCGTCATTGTAAAGAAGCTAAAAAAACTTACCTAGTTGATAATGATTCCGAAATCAGTTTCTACTGTAATGATTGTTATAAACTTATTAAAAAAGCTACTAATTACAAAAAAGAAAAATATAATAAATCAAAAGAAAACATATTACTAGGAACACTAGGTGCTCTAATTGGAACTATTCCCGGTATTATCTTATGGATTTTATTTGGATTTATTGGTATTGAATCGGGGATCGCTGGAATTGCTATTACTATGGGTTCTGCTGTATTCTATAAAAAGTTTGCCCATAACATTAAACTTCCCGGTATCATTATTTCTACCGTTATTGGCCTATTCATGGTTTTAGTGGCTCACGAAATTAACTGTGCTATCTACATTTATGACCTTTACAAAGCTGATTATGCCATAAAATTATTTGACGCTTACCAAGCAATTCCTTATTACTTAAATACAGTCTCAGAATTCCACAAAATATTTAATAATGGTCTTCTTACTGGTTATTTATTATCAATTATTGGGGTATTTACTTCTTATAGTTTGCAAAGACAAAATGCAAATACTTATGAGATTAGAAAGTTAGGTGAAAAATAATGACTAAAAAAAATATTAAAACTTTATTAATCGCTTTTACTATTCTAATTTTAAGTGGTTGTTCCTTACCTTTTCAAAGCAGCAATTATCCCGCTTGGAAAACTAAGAATCTAATTATGAATAAAGATTCTAACAGTGGTTTTATGGGCTTATACATTGGTGATACTGCTCATGTTACAGATTTTGATATCACCGTTTTAAACTATGAAGAAAAAGATGATAAATTAAACATTACTATCAAAGTAAAAAATATTACCGACACGAAAAAAAATATCAGTAATAAAGATTTTCCATTAATGTGGAACTTAGATAAAGAAAAATCTTCTTATACATATCCTTTAGAAGACAATAAAAAGTATCCTATTAATAGTAATGAAGAAATCGAAATCAATATTTCTTACGAACTTAAAAGTAATATGAAAAAACCACTAGCCATTTATTATGGCGAAGTTTACGAAGATAAAACCGACGGTAATTCTTACTACTTCTATATTAAATAGTTAAAAATGCGTTTAAAATAAAGATTACACGAAGATAAGTGTAGTCTTTTTTATTATAATTTTCTATTGCATTTAAAAACCATTTTTGATATTATTCTTATTACTTAGATGTCTTTATAGGGATATAAAGGAGGTATCATTATGAATGATACGGATTTAAAAAGATATCTAAGTAAAAGAAAAACTTCTAGTTTTAAAGAAACTTTATTTAGTTTAATTACTAAATATAAGCTTACGGACCAAGAAGTTTATAAAACAGCAGAGCTAGATAGAAAGTTATTTTCCAAAATTCGGTGCTACAAAGATTATGTCCCAAAGAAAAATAATATCATAAAGTTAGGACTTGCTCTTAATTTAGATAAAACGGAATTTGATACATTATTAAATAGTGCTGGCTACTCTTTAAGTAGTAGTAGCTTTGATAGTATTATAGCTTATTGTTTCGATAATAAAATCTATGATACTAATTTGATTAATAATTATCTTTATAGTTATTGCAAGGCCACTTTATAGTGGTTCTTTTTTTAATTAATAAACATTTTTAAAAGTTAGAAGTGATAATTAAAAAACTATGATTCTTTCTTACCTTTTAATATAAAAATAAATAAACAATGCAAATAATCATTAAATAATGTAACTAAAAACAAACAGAAAAAATTTTAAATACAATAAACAGCAAATAAAATCATTAAAAACAGCATTTGTCGCTTTCAAAGCGACCACTTTTATATTTTTTTATGATATAGTTAGGTAGCAATGAAAGGAATGAATATATATGAAACTAAATCTTACTACTTTAATGAATAAAATTAACGAAGAGGAGGAAAACTTTAACACTTTAATGAATAATATCAGACTTCATATCTATAGTACCTCAATTAAGGAACTAGACGGTTCTGAAACTATACTAGAGGATTATAAAGATGATTTTACTGAAGAATTGCAGAACTTAAAAAACACCTATGAACTACTTACGAAACTTAAAAAAATCCAGTTTGAAAAAAATAACTCTTATAAATTAAATGACGGCAGAACTATACAACAAGCAATTTCTGATAATAATTATTTACGAAAACTAAAGAATTTCTATAACTCTATTGTAAATAATAGATCAACTAAAGCAAGAGTTACTGAAGTTAATAATTCTTATTTTGAATGTCATAATTTAAATTATGATAATAAAGATATTCAAAAAGAAATTGATGAAATTACTCAAAAAATCGAAACTACTGATTTTGAAATATCTAAATTAAATTCTATCGAATTTGAAATCTAATTTTAGGGTCTTAAGCAGACTTAAGGTAAATTAAAATGCACTTTTAAGCCCTAATCTTGTTTTTCCAAATGGTTTTAAAAAGTAAATATTACTTAGGATTAAAACTAATAATTTACAACTTTTCGCAATGATAATAATTTATACCTTACAATTTAAACTTCGAGTTAAAAGAAGAAAAAATAATTAGATAATTTGTTATAAAAGGAAAAACAAGTAAAAGCCTCATTTAGCAAAATTGTTAAATGAGGCTTAACTTTTTAATTAATCATTTCAAGATAATTTACCAATTTTCGTAAAAGGGAAAATTCTAAAATCAGCAACCCCACTAATATCACTCTTATTTACGGGTCCAAAATACCTACTATCTAAAGAATCTTCTCTATTATCACCAATTAAGAAATACTCATCATCTCCCAATATAACTTGCTGAAAATCAAATGATGTTCCATATCCATAATTAGATACTTCTTCGTTATTAACATAAATGATGCCGCTAACGCACTTTATTTTATCACCAGGAACACCCATTACCCGCTTAATCAATTTATCCCCATTATGACTAGCCACAACAATATCATAACGATTAATCTTATCAGTCCTTCTTAAAATCAAAATATCATTCGTATGCAAAGTTTCTTGCATAGATGGTCCATTAACTATGACAGGCGTAGCAATAAAAGTCCTAAATAAAATAACGGCTACTAAAATAATTATATAAGGTAATACTTCTTTTAATTTTTCTTTCATATCTATCACTTAGAAAATTATATCATAAATGAAAAAGAAAAACTCCACCGAAGTAGAAGTTTAACGATTTTTTTTCTTCTTTTTTAGTTTACTTTTTTCTCTCATAACTTTTTGAGCTTTGGCAACATTTATTTTTATTTCTGCTAATTCTTTTTCTTTGGTCTTTTTATGTTTAAATAAAATATCGGTTTTCATCACGATAAACACTAAAATTAACATTAAGATAACATAAATAGCCATTGCAATTTTCTGGTCCCCTAACACAAAGAATATTGAAACAGCACTGAACATAATTGTAATTCCGTAAATTATTAAAATAGAAGTTCGCGGCGAAAATTTAAGTTTTAATAATTGATGGTGCAAATGATCATGGTCGGGAGTAAATATACCTTTATGAGATATAGCTCTTCTTAAAATAGCAAATAAAGTATCAAATATTGGAATAGCCATTATTAATATAGGAATAACAATACTAGTTAATGTTGTAGCTTTAAAACCTAAAAGAGCAATAACACCAACAATAAATCCTAAAAAATCACTACCGCAATTACCCATATAGGTCTTAGCTGGCGGAAAATTATAGACTAAAAATCCTAAAGTAGCTCCAAACATAATTAAAGCCAGAATGACATCTAAACCTTCCATCTGAGTAACAACTAAACCGATTATTGCAATGGTAGCAAAATATATCGAACAAACACCGCCAGCTAACCCATCAAGTCCATCAATTAAATTGACCATATTAATAAATGCTATTAAAAAGATAATTGTAATCAAATAATTAAGTGGATACGGAAAAGTTAAATTAAGTCCTAAAATTGAAACATTATTTAATACTAATCCGCCATAAACTGACACCGTAAAGGCAGCAATGAAATGAGTAAGTAACTGATACCTAGCTTTAACAGGATTTATAGAATCCACAAACCCAACTAGTACCAATAAGAATGAAGCCATCAAAATTGATAACATCATCACGCTCTCTCTGGCAAACAGCATGTATCCAACCATAAAAGATAGAAAAATAGCTATTCCGCCTAATCTTGGCATTGGTTTTGCTTGAAATTTTCTAATCCCATCCGGATAATCCATTGCTCGCACATGAATAGCCACTTTAATCATGACTGGCAATAAAATAAGACTACAAATAAAGGTTACTAAAATAATTAAAAATACATTATGTCCATTAACAACTAACTCCATAAAATCCCCCTAGTCTTTTAAGATATTATAAACTTCTGTAGTATCATCAGAATCTTCTTCTCTATTAGTTTGTAAAGAATTATCTATTTTTACTGTACTAGTTTCCCCATTAATATTATTTTTATTATTCTTTTTGCTTTTTTTATGCTTATTATTATAATATATTTTTTTTATTTTCTCAATTTCTTTATCCTTATGTTTAATTTTTTCTTCCAAGCTAAGAGCAAGTTTACGAGCCTTACGATTTTTACTAGATATAATCATAATAATTATTAAACTTAAAAATATGATACCAGCACTACCACCTAAAGCATATAGAAAGAACATATAATCTTTATATAAAGAATTATATAAGTCATTATCAAATAAAATATAAGTATTATCTTTTTGGTTATAAAGATAAGTATGAATAGAATTATCCTCTAAGTTTCTACCTTCAAAAACAAAGAAATCATTATCTACTTTTTTATACTGATAAGCCTTCACTTTATTATCATTAATCGCTATTTCTTTTAAAACATATCCTTTTACATTTAAAGCATTATTAGTTGGCATAACAATTAAATTATCACTAACTAATTCATAATATTTAGTATACTTACCGTTTTCATAAATAAAGAAGTTAGTTACACCATAACTATTTTTTAAAGCCACCAAAGTAATATTAGTATTTTCATTTACAAAGCAAGGAATGCTAGCTCCATCTATATCACAAGTAGTTTCACTATAAAGAGATGGTATTTCTAAATTTCTAGAAGTTTTTAAAATTGTATAATCTTCATTATCAACACTGACTTTTATTGGATTTTCATCTGTTACTGAAACATTAATTGTATATGTTCGTAAATCACCATTTTGTGCTTTAACATCGACCTTAAACTGATTATCTCCTTCTGTAACTTCAAACTCCCCTGTTCCACTTACAGTTGAAGTAGCATCTTTTCTAGTTGCACTAATATTAATCTTAGTTGTATTTGGTGGCACCACTACAGAATATTCTAAAACATCACTATCAAATTGAGGTGATAACGAGAAGCCATCAACTTTCAAGCTACTTAAAGTATTAATTTTGGAATCAGGGGCTTTTTCTTTGACTGTTACTGTCTTAGTTCCACCCAAATTAACAGTATTTCCAGCTTCATCTGTGATATTACCTTCTAAACGAAAACTAATTACCCCCGTACTACTTGCTTTACATGTAGTTGAAAAAGTTTTAGTTGTGTTTTTAGCATCACTTGTCGCATCAGCCCAGTTTCTTGAACAGCCTTCCGTATTTCCAGAACTCAAAATTTTTATTTGCCAACTAGCAGCGCCACTTACCGTAACAGAAGCTGTTACTTTGTTGCCATTTGTAATTGCCCCACTTGAGACCTTAAAATTATAAGAAGGGGCAGCATTAATTGTGGCCATCCCAACTCCCAATAAGGCTAAAGTATATAAACAATAGTTCTTTTTCATAATTTTCTTTTATTTAGAATTTTACTTTCTTATCTAAATAATCCTTTCTATTTATATTTCTATAATTGATTTATATTAGTTTGACCTAGTAAATATTGTCTTAATTTAAGTAAGTCGGCTGAATTTATTTGACCATCACTAGTTAAATCAGCTGCTTCTTTATAAGCCCCACTTAAATCTTTAGTGCTTAACAAATATTGGCGTAAACGAAGCAAATCAGCTGAATTTACTAGACCATCACCTGTCAAATCCCCGTAAACTATAGCAGTATAACTCTTGCCATCATTAAATGTTATCTTAGTTCCCGTGGCAATTAGATTATCACTGCTATAAGTAACGCTTAGTTCTTTAGCTTTTAATGCACTAATTGCCTCACCAATATTGAATCCTTTTAAATACGCACCATATTCTTTAAGACCGAGATTATCAATTATCGTTTTACTACTTGGAACAACAATAATCTCATCACTTGGTTTATTATCATTACCACCATTATTATTATCATTGTTATTTTCATTATTGTTGTTAGAATTATCAGGAGTAACTGGAGCAACATAGTCACCACAAATTTTACAGTAACCACCTGTTGCATACATTAATCCATCATAAACACCAGTGTTGGCTCCAATATTAAAGAAGTTATAAATTCCTTGATACTCATTACCATTATAAGTAAACTTTTCCCCCGTACTTGCAATGCTTCCTTTGGTCCCTAATTCTTGACGAGCAAGTGAGGCTAAGTATAAAGGCGACATATCATAAGTTTTACCTGCCTCAACAAAAATACTCTTATAACTTTGTTTATCAACAAGACTATCAGCTTTCATAAAAGTATTATTTAAAACCCCTTGCACTAAATCCTCAGTATACTTTTCATCATAATTTAAAGCTTCAAATTGAAAGATATATTTTTCTGTTAAGAAATTACGGGGATCCATATAGTAAGCTGTCGCAGCACTTGTTGGAACATACCATCTACTTCCTTCAACTACTACCCTAGACTCATCATAATAATCACTCATGTCAATGGCCCCAATCCACTTTTCACGATCAACAGCATAACTAAAATCTTCACCTGTTTGCATGCCTTTAAATTGCCAGTTTGGATGAATACTATGTAAGTATCTTAAAATGCGTTTATAACTTTCTGGAAATTCCTCGTTGTTTAATTTATTTTCAAACTCTTGGTCAACAACCGTATCTAAAGCTTCTATATTATCAACTAAGTTTTTAATTGGCCTTTTAGTGCCTAAATTATCATAACCAACATAACGATCATATTTATCAGCCATATTATTAAAAATTGGTATATTAAAAGTAAATTGTAAATCTAAAAATCCTTGTTTTTTATAAGCATTATAAGTTGTAACTGACTCACTAGATGGAGCAGCAATATTAGTTTGGTATTGATGATTATACATAGAACTGTCCGCCTTCGGATTAACATTAAACTTTTTCAAATAAGAAGTAAACTGTCCACGAGAAATATAACCCGAAGCAATCCATTTGGCTCCACCCATGATGGCTTTTTTTGGTGTATTCCATGGTCGATCATATTTTTCTTCAAGTGGTTTTTCACTTAAATAACCAGAACAAATATAACCTTTAGTATCATTATAAACAATTTGTTTCCACCCAGAACGACAATTGGTATAACTAGCAATGTCATCACTGATGACAGTAACAATACTATTGGCATCAATACTTGTAATAATATTTATATTACCATCGCTAGTATTATCATTCGTATTTGGCTCGCGACGAAAATTAACATCTGTAGTAGTATAAGCTTTATAATTAGTCTTAGCATTAACTTGTTTAATATCACAGAAAAAATAATTAGTTAGAATACCAATAATTAAAATACCACTAATAAATTTCCCCATTTTATTCTTACGCACTGTTATCACCTACTTTTATCTTCTTAATTATAACAGACTATTGCCCATTTTTAAATAGCTATAATTTTTTCTATGTAAACAATTAGACAATATAAGACTACTTTTAAAAATATTTTAGACTTAATCAAATCAATAAGAATTCTTAAGGTAATCTATTTCATCAAATTTCTTAAGGTTAAACTAATTCAAATTCTGCCAAAGAAAAAACACCCTTTATTATATTTTTCATATAATAAAATAGGTGTTATATATGTGTAATAATCGACCAAGAATCCCCAATTTTTTTACTATTTTAGCTATAATTGGACTTTCCATCCTTATTTTTTACCAAACCCTTATAACTTTAATTTTACCCTTAAGATTTAATATCTTTATTCTTTTAATTGAAGTATCAATTCTCTTCTTTCTTCTTTTCCGTATAATATGGCCTTATTAACTTTTCAGTTCTTTTAATATAATCAACAACCAAGACAACATTGCAAGTATTATTAAATTCACTCATTTCTTTATGAATTTCATCAGGTAACGATAACAAAATAAATAATAATTTTTCTTCATCTTTACTTAATTTAAAATTCTTTAAATACTCTTTTAAAATGCCACTAAAATCACAAGTTAAATATTCATTTTTATAAAGATTAACAATATCAATTACCGGTGTATCAAAACTATATTTATCCCAGCTTAATAAATAGCTATCCATTCCTTTAACAAAATGGTCTAAAGATAAATTATTATGAACAAGGCAGACCCTTTGTTTATTAGCTTCCTTTACTAAATTAAACCATTCATCAAGTTCATTTTCTACAAATGTTAAATCATTATTTATTAAACTATAATTTAAAAGGAAATAATAATTAGAAGGACTACTATAAATTTCAGTAAAAGCCTCATCATACATCTTGCTATAATAATCTTTTAAAAACAAAATATTGCTTTTAATATTATCATAAATTTCTGTATATTTGTCTTCTGTCACTTCTTTAAAATAAGCTGTTTTATTATGTAATTTACTTACCACCAAGACTAAATCTAAAAGTTGCTGTTCCTTAGGTGTATCTAAACTTTCAACATATTCATAAGTAATATAATCGTCATTTTGTTCAACAATCTTTGGAAAGCTAGTAAAATTTCTCGAACTCAAATAATTAAATAATTCTTTAATATTCTTTTTAGTTGGCTTAACAACATAATCACCAGCCGTACTAAAAAGATTAACTGTTTTTCCCTTAATAGTATATTTTAAAGGTTTATACTTTTCTATTATTCTTTTTATTTCATTATTCATTTCTATTACTTTAGTTTTCTTATTTTATTTATTTTTTTAGCTTTTATTATTATCATTAATCATCTTGCAAATCTGGAATAATTACTTTTTCGCCCATAACCCATTCCAAACCAGAATTATATTCATCTATTAATTCTTTAGTTACTTTATATTTATTAATAATGTTATTAACATCTTCACCATCATTTAAAATATGAATATGGTATGTTACATAAGTATTTAAAGCATTACTTACATTATTTAAAACCACTTCTTTATTAACATTGTTATTAGCCTCTTCAGTTGTATTTTTTACTTTTACATCGACAGCATTATCTTTAATGCTAGTATTATCTTTTATTTTATTATTACTTATCTCATTATTTAACTCAATATCGTCTAAAAGATTATTTAATTCTCGCGATGCCGCATCTTCTCTTTTTTGTTTTTCTAATTCTTCTTCTTTATTTGGAAAAGTTACAGCGTCTTTAATTAATTCTTCTTTAGTATCCTCTTCTTTTTCTTTAACCATTTCATAAGAAACCCCGAATTCGATGTTTACTTTTAAGGTATCATCATCAATAACTTCATAAGTAAAGTTATTAATGTCATATTTAATTGAGTCTCTAATTATATCATCAGTTAAAGAAACACTAAAAGGGATACGATATTTAAATGGCTCTTTATTAACACTTAATTCATGAATTTTATAATCACCAGAAACAATAAATTCTCCTTCAATATCCTCATCTAAGACATTGGCTTCATACTCTAAGGAAATGGAAGTAATTTCAGCAATTTTCGTATTAAAGACAATTTCTTTTTCATAAGGTATACTCATTTTCATAAAATCAATTCCTCTCTAAAAAATAGTATGAAATTGCTTTTATTTATATTACTCAATCTCAATTTAGAAAAAAGCATTAATTTTGAATCGCCAAATTTTCCTATAATTAGATTACTTTTATTTAAAACAAATCTTTATAATTTTTTGTCCTTTTATTACCTTTGAAACTACTTTATCTACCATTGAATACATCTTAAAATGTATTTTTGCCAAAAAAAAAGCCTAAAAACTTTTAGACTTTCTATAAATTTCTTAATATAATTTAGCCCCTGCAGGAATATTGTTACTTACCATTAAAAGATTTAACTTTTCTTCGCCTTCTTCTTGATGAACTGCTGACAATAACATTCCACAAGACTCGATTCCCATCATTGCTTTTGGTGGCAAGTTTGTAATAGCTACTAAAGTCTTACCAATTAAAGCTTCTGGTTCATAATAAGCATGAATACCACTAAGAATAGTTCTATCAACGCCAGTACCATCATCTAAAGTAAATTGTAATAATTTTTTACTCTTTGGTACAGCTATACAGTTCTTAACCTTAACGGCTCTAAAATCACATTTTGCAAACGAATCAAAATCAACATAATCTTGGAATAATGGTTCAATCTCTACTTTAGAAAAATCGATTTTTTCTTCAACTGGAGTTGCTACCGTAGTTTTAACTTCACTAGATGTTGAAGTTTCATTTTCTTTTTTCATAATTGGGAATAATACAACATCACGAATTGATTCTTGATTATAAATTAACATCATCAAACGATCGATTCCAAAACCTAAACCGGAGATTGGTGGCATACCTTGTTCCATTGCTCCCATAAAGTCTTCGTCAAGTTCCATAGTTTCATCATCGCCTTGACTCTTAGCTTTAGCTTGTTCTTCAAAGTTTGCTCTTTGAATTTCAGGATTAACTAACTCTGAATAAGCATTACAAATTTCGGTTCCACAAACAACTACTTGGAAAACATCAACAGCATTATTATCATCATCATTTCTTCTAGCAAGTGGTTTTAAAACCGCAGGATAATTGTAAAGAATAGTTGGACCAACAATATTAGCGCGTATTTTCTTTTTATAAACAAAATCAATAATCTGACTTACAGACTTATATTCAGCCATATCAGCCATTGTAAATAAATTTTTACTTACAACTAATTCCTTTAACTCCATTGGGTCCGTAATATTTAAAAAATCATTACCTAATAATTCTTTCATAGCGTCAATATAATTAATTCTTTCCCAATTTCCATCAAAATTTAATTCATTACCACGGTAATTAATTATGGTTGAACCAGTAAGTTCTAATAACGCATTTTTAATAAAGTTTTGGAAGAAAACAATAGTATCTTCAAAATTCCAATAAGCTACATACCATTCAACTTGTGTAAACTCTTGTAAATGTTCAGTATCCATGCCTTCATTACGGAAGCACTTAGCTACTTCATATACTCGATCAAAACCAGCAGCAATACATTGTTTCAAATAAGTTTCGGGAGCAATTCTTAAATTCATATCTAAATTTAGAGCATTATGATGGGTAAAGAATGGTTTGGCAGCCGCCCCACTAACAGCAGTTTGCATAATTGGCGTTTCAACTTCTAAAAAGCCATTTTCTCCTAAATAACGATGTAAAAAAGCATAAAACTTGCTACGACCTAAAAATACATTACGCGAATCTTGATTCATAATTAAATCTACATATCTTCTACGATATTTAAGTTCTGTATCTTGAAGTCCATGAAATTTTTCTGGCAACGGTCTTAAAGCTTTCCCTAAAAATTCAAAACTATGAACTCTTAAAGTCTTTTCACCAGTTTGGGTTGTAAAAATTTCACCCATAGCACCAATAAAATCACCAGAATCAATAAGTTTT
>CAKOMH010000020.1:0-23602 GCA_934096595.1 uncultured Bacilli bacterium
ATACTAGGTAATTTAATAGATAGAGTATTTAGAGGTTATGTTATTGATTATTTAGAAACTTTTATCTTAGGGATAAATTTTCCAATCTTTAACTTAGCGGATATTTGTATTACTTTAGGAATAATATTAATGATTTTAATGATTACTGGGGGGCAGAAGAAATGATAGTAGATATAAATGATGTAAGAGTAGATAAGTATATTGCCGATAATACGGATTATTCAAGAAACTTGATTTTAAATTTAATTAAAAATGGGGATATTTTAGTAAATGGTAGCAAGATAAAACCTAGTTATAAAGTAAAATGTGGGGATGAAATTACCATTAATAGTGTTAAAACGGATACCGAAGATATTACCCCTTGGGATTATCCTTTAGATATTGTCTATGAAGATGATGATATTATTATTGTTAATAAACCAAGTGGAATGGTCGTTCACGCTGGAAATGGTAATAAAGATCATACCCTAGTTAATGCCTTAAAAAGTTATACCGATAAATTATCGGATATTAATGGTGTTGAAAGGCTAGGAATAGTTCATCGCATTGATAAAGATACATCAGGACTTATTATAGTTGCTAAGACTAATAAAGCTCATGAAATACTAGGACAATATTTTAAAGAACATAGTATTAAAAGAGAGTATATTGCCCTTTTATGTGGAATATTTCCCCATGATACAGCCACCATTGAGGCACCGATTGGAAGAGATGAAAAGAATCGCTTAAGAATGACTGTAACTCCCAATAACAGTAAAAGAGCAGTTACCCATTTAGAAGTATTAAAAAGATATAAAGCAGGGTTTACTTTAGTTAAAGCAAGATTAGAAACCGGAAGAACCCACCAGATAAGGGTGCATACTAAGTATATTGGCTATCCCGTTTATAATGATCCTGTGTATGCAAATAAAAGTATTGGTGATTTTGGACAATTTCTCCATTCTTATAGTATGGAGTTTATTCACCCTATAACTAAAGAAAAAATGTATTTTAAAAGAGATGTTCCTAAGTATTTTCAAGACTTTTTAGATAAGTTAGATAGTGAAGAAGAAGCAGGAGAAAACTAAAGATTAATTATAACTTAAAAGTTAAAAGATATAAAAAATAAAGATTAAATAGAAGATAAGGAATACTTAAATAAAAATATTTCCTATTAACTTTCTTTAATTCAATAGATAAACAAGCGTTATTTAAAAGATAAAAAGTGCTAAAGAGTAGTGATAAATAATAATCATTAAAGTAATAATAAAATAATAAAATGCTAACTAATATAATAGAGTTACTTAAGATAAAATAAGTAGTATCATTAGTGAATTTATTATGATAGAAAATAGAAATTAAAGAAAAGTTAAGTAAGGCAAATGAAATGATAAATAAGATAATAGTAATAGTGGTCATAAATACTCCTTTACTAATTATATGAAGTATAATAAAATAATAGAAGGTGGTAAAAATGAGTTCGATTAGTATGGATAAAAAAGATGAAATTGTCATGAAATTAGTACATTTCTTAGTTACTAAAGAAAACTATACCCCGATAGTAGTTAATGGTGTAAGAAATGAAGTGTGGTTAGAAAATGTTGAAGGACCATATAAGATAATAAGAATTAATTCTAACTATATACATAATAAAGAACAATTTAATTTTGATATATATAAAACAAATAATGTGGCAAAACAAATAAAGAAAAAGACTTTATCTTGGAGGATGAATGTTTTAAATATTTTCTTAGATTTAAATGATAGTGTTAAGTTAAATAGTGTTAATTATATTGATAATATAAAGGTAAATGATACAGAGGATTTAGTCCATAATGAAACGGTAGTAGAAGCTTTTCCTAATATTGAAAAAGATATTATTAATACAGATAATGATGTTGATTTAATAGTTAATGTTACAAATGATATTAATAGCAAGACTGCTAAAGAAAATAGAAAATATGAAGAAGTATTTAAGCCTAAAAAAATTGTGATTACTTATGCTTTAATGGCTCTTTGTACTTTAATTTATATTTTACAAATATTCTTTCCTAGTTTAACGGCTTTGGGTGCTGTTAACGGTACTTTAGTAAAAAGTGGGCAAGTTTATAGACTAATTACTAGTATGTTTATGCACGGTTCTATCTGGCATTTATTATGTAATATGTATTCTTTATATGTAATTGGTTGTGCTACTGAAAACTATTTTGGTAAGAAGAAATTTTTACTTATATATCTTGTAAGTGGTATTATTGGTTCAATGTTTTCTTGTATCTTTAATACCGGTTGGTCATTAGGAGCCAGTGGAGCTATATTTGGACTTATGGGGGCTTTGTGTTATTTTGGTTATTATTACCGATTATATATGGGTAAAGCCTTATATAATGAAATTATCCCTGTTATTATTCTTAACTTAGCTTTAAGTTTAGTAGTATCTAATATCGATTTTTATGCTCATATTGGAGGCTTAATTGGTGGTGTTTTTATTACCATGGGTCTTGGCGTTAAAAATAAAACTGATAAACAAAGTAGTATTAATGGTTGGATAACATTTGGTATTCTATTTATATTTACTCTTTATATGTTGTTTTTTAGATAAAATAAGTTACTATAGATAAAATTGCTTTTTGAGCAATTTTTTTCGTCTATTTAACTGATCAAATATTATATTGTGATAAGCATATTTTACAAAAAAAGATTGTTGATTTATGGCGTGAATAATGATAAGATAAATTTCATTAAGTGAGGAATAAAAATGAATCCATATGAAATATTAGGCATTTCAAGCAATGCTACTGAGGAAGAAATAAAAACCGCTTTCCGAAAACTTGCTAAAGAAAATCACCCAGATTTACATTCTGATACAGAAAGAGAATTTTATGAAGCTAAGATGAAAAAGATAAATGAAGCTTATGCCATGGTGATGAAAAATATTAAAAATAAAAATACTCAAAATTCTAGTCAAAATAGTGCTTCTAATGATAAATCATATAGTAATAGTAAAAGTAGAAAAAACAATGCCAATGATTATCAAAGCTGGGAATATTATTATAAAAGTCAAAGAGAGTATGAACCGCATAGATATGACAGATACCAAGAGAACAGTAATGGACAATATTCATATGGAACATATAAATTAAGTAAGCAAGAGACAGAAGTATTTAAAAAGATAATGGAAAATGCTAAAGTTACTAAAAATATTTTGGATACCATTAGTGAATATACAAAAATTTTAACTAATCGTTCAAATAGAATCATAATTAGAATGCGTGAAGCATTACAGCAATATTATGATAAAGTTGAAAGATATATGTTTTATGCTGATAAGATAGATAAATTAACAAATGATGATTATACAAGAGTTTTGAAATTTATTAAAAGCGTTAGCAGTTTTGATGAAGCCTTTGCAACTTATCTGATATCTAGTTTTGCTAAGGTTTTAGATGAAGAAATGTTTCCAGTATTGAAATTTACCAATGAATACTTATGGCTAAAGGTAGACATATCAGTAATTAAGTTTGGAATAAATGGTTTTGGCAGTGCTTTGAAAATCTTGAATTTTGTTGAAGACAACTTAATGGGGTTTGCTAGCCGTAGTCAGTTGATGTATGATGCTAATCCAATATGTAAAAAATATGATAATAGTGATATGTATTTAAATTATTTGGCTAATCGCTTTTATATGAATTGTTTAATGGAATCAGCTGATTATGATATTTTTTCTGTCTTATCACGAAAAAATGCTTTTGATGATTTTATCAAAGAAGAGTCTTTAAAAGATAATAAAGATTTAAAGTTAAAAAGAATTAAAACTATCTAAAATTAAAAACTTGAGAGTTAATCCCAAGTTTTTTTCTTATTATTCAGTTTTAATAATAAACGGTTCGTTAATAGTACCAATGCCACCAGAAATTTTAACATCAGGTTTTAAAGAAATTACAGGCCTAATGCTAATATCGCTTCCTATTTTCCATTCACCAAAATTATAATCATCGCCATTCATTATCCACATATAAGGGGCACCACCAGAAGAAAAATATAACTTAGGTGTCATAGTATAATAATTATAATTATTATACGCCCAGCCTTGCAAATTTGTTCGACTATTTACCATACCAGCCATGGCAAGCTCATCAGCTGTTATTAATCCAATCGGATATGTAAGAGCTTTATTACCGATACTTGAATCGGCCGTAGTATATAAATCATTATTTTTGTCTGGGCACTTTAAAGTTGGTGATTTTATTGAGTTGTATCTAAGTCTATATTCTGAGGCAAAATTGGTCCAATTATCTGTACTATATCCATTACCAGTATAAATGCTTCTGTCTCCACAATAACCAGCTGCTGCTATATAATTTGAAAACCCTTGTTCCAAGTTCTTTTCATACCATGTATCAACTAGAGATTTTACAAGGGAATTATTTTCGTTTTTAATATTATTTTCCCGTGTACCTATATTGTTACCATACATGTAGCCAACATATGCAGGATTGTTCCACGGATTAAAATTAGATAATCCAATTGACTGGCTAATTCCTTTACTATTTTTTTCAGTTCCATTATACATTAATCTTATGGAACCGTCGCCATTGATTCTTATAATTTGCCAATAAAATCCCGCAAAATAAACATTATTATTTAAGATATTGCCACGATAATAATAAGTTGTGCCATAGTCGTCATCTGCCATATATATTCCTTTATCTGATTTATCACTTTCTAAATCAGTTTGTGAGTATTCCATATAGTCGACCAAATAGTTTAAAGCATAATTTTGCGTATTTGGAGTTCCTGAAATCTTAACTGTAATATTTATTAATTTTTTTAATTTTTTGCAGGTTATAGGTTTTCCTGTATAAAGTTGATTGGTTGTTTTATCTAGTAAAGTGTAGTTATCGCAAAAAAAATAATTTTTGCTTTTATCTAAATTTTCTATTTCTGTAACGGCATAATTCATTCCATTTTTTATATTATATTCTCCTGTTTCCTTATCAAAAGTGTATGTAGTTGAAAGATAAAATTTAGAGTCATCACCTGTTAGGTTTTTCCCTCCAAGCTGTTCGTTGCCAACTAGATTAGGGTGTGGAAGATTTGAGTTATATTTCATAATAGAATCTCCATGGATTTTTTGCCAAATAATAATCGGAGCAGTTTCACTAAAATCTGGTGTTCCTTTAGCTTCTATTTTTTTAATAGCGGCCTCGGGAGTAGTTTGATACTCATTAGCTAAAATGGCATCATGTAAAGTAGTGTATCCTTCATCTACGGGATTCCAACTACTAGGTTGGGCTTTAACGACAATTTTCGATTTAAAAGTTTTTGTCTCATTATCTAAATCTTCCATGGTTGTATCATAATCTATCCAAACTCTTAAAGTATAATCTTCACTATCCCCACTGCCTAAAGAACCTTTAGCTAGAGTATGGCTTTCAATACTACCAGTATTTACTGTATCAGTTGCCTCATAATCACTTAATCTTTTAATTTCTTCATTATTAATCATCGCATTAATAAATTTACTAGATAAAGTAGTATCTTTTAAACTTTCTAAATTAACCGTATAACTAGCAAAAATATCACAAGTATTAGTTATTGTAAAACTAAATGGGGTTAATTTCTTACCCTTTTCATTACTAATAGGATAAGCATTTTCTAAAGAAATACTGTTCTTTTGACTAGTAATTTCAACATTAAAGCATTTAGTTGTAGCAACATTAATATTATCTTGACTAACACTGATATTCCATAAAGAATAAGAAAGACCAATTCCCAAAATAATTAAGATTCCTAATGACAAACTTATAAATAAAATATTCTTTTTCATACATAAAACTTCCTTTTTTTCATGACCATAAGAGTAATTTAACGAAACTTCAAGTTCATAGAGTTTAATACTCTATGAAAAATGGGCTTTAAAGCCTGTATTCACCTAGCTTTTATAAAATTTGACTAGAAATTTTGACTAGAAAATATTTATCTTTTTGACCATGAATATATTAATTAAACTTAGGAAACACCTAGACTTAGAAGAAAATAATTGACTAGAAATTTGACTACAATAACAATTAATATTTACTTTAAAATGCCGTAAAATTATGGTATAGTTTATATATAAATTAAAAATATGACCTTAAAACTAGGCTTCATAGAGTATTAAACTCTATGAAAAATACCTTGATTAACTAAAAAAATAGTCTATGAATATACCCTAATACTATCTTTATAAAAGAAACTATTCTGGGAGTGGAGGGTGGGAAGTAACCATAGATTAGAAAATAATTAATAAATAATACTCATATTAATAGAATAATTCTTAAAACTATGTCATAATAATAGGGGAGAATAAGAGATATGATTGATATAGAAAAAAGAATTATAGGTTTAATTAAACAAGGAAAAAATAATCGTGAGATATGTCAAAAATTAAATATTGATAATATGACTTTAAGAGATGCTTTATTAGATTTAAAGACTAAAGGCTTAGATTTTGATAAAAGATATTTATTAAATGGTGCTACTTTATATACGCCTAATAAAGAGTTGTATGGTAAAAGAGTTAGCAACGAAGTAACTTTGGTTATGAGAAATAAAGATGAGATAAATGCTTTTCTAATATCAGATTTACATTTAGGAACCAAGGAAGAAAGACTGGATTTATTAAATTTAGTTTATGATAATGCCATTAAAAGAGGTGTTCATATCATCATAAATGGTGGTGATTTAATAAATGGGTTAACTAGTGAGAGGAAAAATATTTGTCAAACTCATCTGGAACAATGTGAGTATTTCATAGAAAAGCATCCTTATGATGATTCAATTTTAAATGTTTGTGTTCTTGGTAATCATGATGTTAAAGGATTAAATGAACAAGGTATTAATTTGGCGAGGATTTTAGAAAATTATCGTCCAGACTTTGCCATTACTGGTATTGAAAATGGGAAGATAATGGCTAAAAATGATTGCATTTATATGTATCACCCGTTAAGCTGTGATACAAATAAGACACCGACAAAAAAGTTGGTTTTAGTTGGGCATTCCCATCAATATAAAGTTAAGATTATTGACGATAATGTTTCCGTTTATATTCCTGCCTTATCGAATTATGTACCTGCTAATAAAGGAATTATTCCATCATTTTTAAATATGCGTATGGGTTTTAGTGATGGCTATATTAGCTATATTGACTTAGAAAATTTGACATTTATTGATAATAAGTTGATACCATTGGGAAGACAAGAAATTGGAATTAAAAGAATTTTGAAGAAATAGAAAAGAAAATATAGAAAAGAATAGTAAAGAAAAGCCAGTGTAAATAGCAAAATGAGCGAATAGTAAAAAGAGTAAAGGGTAAAGAAAAAAATTAAAAATACAAAATAAAAAGAGAAAAAGAATTGTAATGAAAAATAAAAAAAGAATAAAATTAAAGCGAAGCAAGTATTTCAAAAAAGGCGTAAAATATTAATGTTTTAAGTATTTACTTAATTTATTAATTAACTTATAATAGAAAAACAGGTGATGATATGGGCAGTATTAAGGGAAAAATAAGAGTAATTATCTATGAATCAGATAGTAACTATAAAGTAGGCGTTATAAGAGTAAAAGAAACAAGCGATAAAGAAATGGAAGATTTTGTGGGAAGAACCGTCCATTTTACTGGTTATTTTGCTAATCTCCAAATTGGGGATAATTATGAAATGGAAGGTAATTTAATATATAAAGATAAGTATGGTTATCAATATAATGTTACTGACTATAAAAGAGTAGAAGTTAAAGGAAGAGATGCCGTAATTGAATTTCTAACCAGTGATTTAGTTAAAGGATGTGGAGAGGCAACCGCTACTTTAATAGTTGATACTTTAGGAGAAGATTGTTTAAAAAAAATCAAAGAAAATCCCGAAGTTTTACTCACTGTTCCCAAAATGACCGAAAAGAAAGCCGAAAAAATATATAGCTCATTAATGAAAGTTGCCAATACTGATGAAATGCTGATTGGCTTAAAAGAACTGGGCTTTTCCATTAGCGAAGCTTTAAACATTATTAATAAATTTGGCCCCAATGCTCTTAGTATTACGAAATCTAATCCTTATGCTTTAAGAGAAATAATTGATTTTCGAAAATTAGATAATGTTTATATGAATCTTGGTATTCCCGATGATTATTTACGAACGAAAAATTGTCTTTTAGAAACTATAAGAGAGTTAGAAATAAAAAACGGTGATACTTATTTTTTTGAAGAAGAACTAAGAGATGGCCTAAAGAGTTATTTTGGTATTTTAACTGATGATAATTTGTCTAATATTCTTTTAGATTTACAAAATAATAATGATATATATATTAAGGATAAAAGAATTTATCTTTATGATACTTATAAAATGGAAGTTGATATTGCTAAGACTTTAATTCATATTAATAATATGCCTATTGTTAATAAAAATATTAGTATGTTTGATACTGAAGTGGTAAAACTTCAAGAAAAATTAGATGTAACTTATGATACCAACCAATTAGCGGCGATTAAAAAAACTTTAGAAAGTCGGATTAGTATTATTACTGGCGGACCCGGAACGGGTAAAACAACTATTATTAAAGCCATAACTAGTCTTTATATGCAAATGTATAAATTAGGCCCTAACAATGTTGATGCTCATATTGCTCTTTTAGCACCTACTGGCAGGGCTGCTAAAAGACTTAGTGAGGCTACTGGTTTGGGGGCTTCTACCATTCATAAATATTTAAAATGGAATAAAGATACTAATGAGTTTCAAGTAAATGAGTTAAATAAAAATTATCATCATTTAATCATTATCGATGAAGTAAGTATGATTGATACAAATCTTTTTGATGCCTTATTAAAAGGCTTAACTAATAATATTCAGTTGATTTTAGTTGGAGATAAAGACCAATTACCATCCGTAGGTTGTGGCTTAGTCCTAAGTGATTTAATTGCCTCCGATTTGTTTAACTTCTGTCCATTAGAGAAAATTTATCGTCAGAGTGAAAATTCTTTTATTCCTTATTTAGCTAAAGAAATTAAAAATAAAGATATTAGCGAAGAGTTCTTAACTAAGAAAGATGATTATAATTTTTTACAAGTAAATAGTGATAATATGGTAGAAAGTATCAAAAAAGTGTGTGAACTATCTATTAATAAGGGTCTAACCGATAAAGATATTCAAATACTTGCCCCTATGTATAAAGGGATTAATGGCATTGATAACTTGAATAATAATTTAAGAGATTTATTTAATCCCAAGAGTAATAAAAAGAAAGAAATTAGGGTAGGCGAGAATATTTTTAGGGTTGGGGATAAAGTCTTGCAACTAGTAAATGATCCCGATAAAGGTATATATAACGGGGATATTGGCTATATTGAAAATATCTTTAGCTATGATAATTCCAAAGCTTTAAATGTTAATGTTGATTTTGATGGTAACTTGGTAACTTTAACTGCCTCCGAAATGTTAAATTTAAAGTTAGCTTATGCTATATCAATTCATAAAGCTCAAGGTAGTGAGTTTATAAATGTAATTATGCCTGTAGTTAAAAACTATTATAAAATGCTTTATAACAAACTTATTTATACGGGAGTATCACGAGCTAAGAAAAGTTTAATTTTAATAGGAGAAGTTAATTCCTTTTTAATGGCTGTTAATAATGATTATAGTATGAATAGAAAAACTTCTTTAAAAGAACAATTGCTTGCTAATATTTAAAAATAGTCAGATTAATAATTATTTAAAAAATAATAAAGATAAAAAAGAAAAGTATAAAATATTAATTTATATTCATACTAATTTTAGAAAGGAATTGGTATGAAAAAATTATTAAATATATCTTTAGGAGTAGGTTTAGCTGTTGCATCATTATTTGTTTATGAAAAAATGGCTAAATTAAAATATGAGGCTTTATTTAATGAAATATTAGATGAGGTTGACTTATTTTAGCATACGAAAAGTATGTTCTTTTTTCAATAATTATGGTATATTTAGAATATATTTAAAGGAGGGATAACATGGATAAAGATAAAGAAAAGAAAAATAGCAAAATAAATGTTCGGGATGTAAATGAGGTTGTAGGTTTATCTAAAAAAATATTACATCTTGTTTATGTTATGATGATAATAGGGATAATTTTCTTAGGTACTTTAATTATTAAAGAATGGGGTATTTTAAAATTAATTGTAACCCTTTTAAAAGTAGCAACCCCATTTTTTATTGGTTTTGTACTAGCTTGGCTATTTAATCCTATTGTTGTGAAGTTAGAAAATAGAGGCTGGAAGCGCGGACTTGCTTGTATTACGGTATATTTAGCTTTTATAATAATTTTGTTTGCTTTCTTTGGTATGCTAATTCCAACTCTTTATAATCAGCTAAATGATTTAGTAGCAGCCTTACCAAGTATCTTTAATCAAGTTAAATTATGGGTAACTAACTTTTTAGATAAGTTTAGCGGTAGCGAAATGTTTAATGTAGCTGAGATTGAAAGCAATATATTTAAAACCATGGAGAATTTAGCGGGAGGGATTGCTAATGATTTACCATCAACAATTGTAAGTATTGCTGGTTCTTTAGTTAGTGGTTTAGGAACAATTGGGGTATCTTTAGTTGTTGGTATTTACTTATTATTTGATTTTAATGATGTAACCGACCATTTACTTAAATATATACCTAAGAGTCATAAAGAAGAAACTAAAAACTTAGTTGATAATATTGCTAATGAACTTCGTAAGTGTGTAAATGGTACTTTGCTAGTAGCATTCATGGTCTTTGTCTGTGATTCTATTGGTTTTGCTTTTGCTGGTTTAAAATCCCCCATTTTATTTGGACTTCTTTGTGGCATTACTGATTTAATTCCTTATATTGGTCCTTATATTGGTGGAGTCGCAGCGGTTATCGTTGGTTTTTCCCAAAATCCAATCATCGGCATTATTACTTTGATTGTGGCAACAATAGTACAGTTAGTTGAAAATTATGTATTGCAACCCGTAGTTATGAGTAAGACTATGCAACTTCACCCAGTTACAATTATTATTGGCTTATTAATCTTTGGTCATTTCTTTGGAATTGTGGGAATGATTTTGGCAACTCCAATCTTAAGTTTATTTAAAGTTCTTTATAGATTTTTAGCTACTAAGTATGATTGGTTTAATAAAGATGTGTTCTAATTGAACATATTTTTTTATGTCTTAAAATAGACAATGTCTATATTTTTAACTACCTAAAGACAAAAAAATTCATAGAGTTAGCAACTCTATGAAAGCGGATTTTAGGGCTCTATTTTTAATTTATATATAAACTATACCATATATTTTATTGTTTTTAAAGTCAAAACTTTAATTTATTATAGTCAATTTTCTGGTCAAATATTTTAATTGGAAAGCTAGTAATTAAGGGGAAATAAGCTAAATATTGTAGTCAAAAAATATTATGCTTTTTTAGTCAAAATTTATGGTCAACTTTTAGAAAAGTCTAGGTGAATACTTACTTTGAAGCTCATTTTTCATAGAGTTGCTAACTCTATGAAGCCGAAATTATGGCATTTTAAAAGAGGTAGCAATGAAACAAAAGTTGAGTATTATATTAATATTTGGATTAGTAATATTTATTATAGTAAAAAATAGTGATTTAAAGAAAACTTATTTAGAAGAAAGTGATACTGTTGGTGTTTATATAAATAATGAATTAAGTGATAAGATTCCTTCAAAAGATGAAGCAATATTTTATAAAGCTATTTGTAATGATGAAAATGTCAGTGTGTCATGGGATAATGAGTCTTGGGGTTTATTATTAAAGAATTTAACTAAAAAAGTTAAATGTAATTTATATTTTTATCAAGTAGATACTGTATTTAATTTTGATTATACGGGTTCTGAACAAACATTTGTTGCACCTGTTTCAGGGACTTATAGGTTAGAAACATGGGGTTCTCAGGGTGGAGGTGGTGTGAATAAAAACACTGAGACAGGCGGTAACGATTACCTTATAAGAGAAGGTGGTTCTGGTGGCTACTCAGCTGGATATATAAATTTAAACGAAAGGGAAAAAGTATATTTAAATATTGGCGGCGGTGGTACGACATTTGTTGATGTTCAAACATCTTATTCAACTATTATTCCAGCTGGTTATAATGGTGGCGGATACGGGACTTATTATGCTAATGGCGGCGGTGCTACTCATATCGCAATGGTAAATGGAACTTTAAATTTGTTAGAAAATTATAAAGAAAAAATTTTGATTGTTGCTGGCGGAGGCGGTGGCACAACAGCTCATGTAGCTGGTGGTGGTTATTGCTTAGGTGGTTCTGGTGGTGGTTTTAAGGCTAATAACGGTATTATTGGCTCAGATTCATATGGCGGTCATGCTGGTATTGGTGGAACTCAACAACTAGGCTATAAATTTGGTCAAGGTGAAAACGGTGTGATAATTGATGACGGTTGTAAATCTGGCGCAGGCGGTGGTTATTATGGTGGAACTATTGGCACAGGAGCAACATCTTGGTCCGAATGTGCTGGTGGTGGTTCTGGTTATATTGGAAATCCCCTTTTAAAAGATAAAGTCATGTACTGTTATAATTGCGAAGAATCTAATGAAGAAAGTACCAAAACTATATCAACTACTTGTAGTGAAGAAACGCCAACGGAAAATTGTGCAAAAAAAGGCAATGGCTATGCTAGAATAACTTTAGTTAGTATTGGTGAATAAATCTTGTTAAGACTGGTGTGTAAAATCAGTATAAATTAAGAAAGACCTACTTGAATTTAAGTAAGTCTTTTTGAAATTAACGATATTTAATATCACTTCTACCCAACAAATAATCAGCGGAAATATTATATTTTTTACAAACTTCATATAAAAAAGCCCCTAAGATAATAACTTTGCCATTTTCATAAGCATTCCAAGTAGATGGAGAAGTGTTTAAATATTTAGTAAATTCTTTTAAAGATAGATTAGTATCATTTCTAATCTCTTTAGCTCTTTTAGCCATTAAATCCTTATTCATTTTTTTATTGCTTTTTATTTCTTTTTTAGAAGTAGAAAGCCCTAAAATGTAGTCAGCATTAATAGAGTAGTAATTTGCTATTTCATATAACCTTTTAGTAGGCATTATATCTTTTCCTTTTTCCCAACGGGAGTAGATAGAATCACTAATTCCTAAAATTTTAGCTAACTCCTTTTTTGTTAAAAACTTATTTTCTCTTAGTTCTTCTAATTTGTTGTTCACGATAAATCACCTAATATGATTTTCACATTTATACTGTCTTTTATAAAAATATCGAACAAAATACGAATAAAATGTGCTATAATTAATTTATAAAATAAGAAAATAGTAAGGAAGTTGGAATAATGGTTAAAAGAAATGTAATGTTTTTAAGTATTTTAGTCTTAATTACAATATTAATTGGAATAGGTGTATCTTATTCATTATGGAATATATCAGTTAGTCAAGATACTACTAATATGGCTGAAACTAAATGTTTTGATTTATCTATAAGCAATCAAGAAAATAGTATTAATTTAGATAATGCTTATCCTATAAGTAATGATAAGGGTAAAAGTTTAACACCTTATACTTTTACTGTTACTAATACTTGTGATATAACAGCCGAGTATTCAGTTAATTTAGAAGTATTAAATAATAGTACCTTATCTAGTAAGTTTATTGATGTCATGTTTGAAGGTAATATAAATTTACTTAGTAGTTATGATTCTACGGATAAAGTAAATACTAGCAGCATTGAAAGTAGAAAACTTGCTACGGGTATTTTAAAATCTCATGAAAGTAAAAATTATTCTCTAAGATTATGGATAGATTATAATACTACTTTACAAGATTTAAATAATGAGATTAAATCATTTAAATCTAAGATAATCATAGTAGGAAAACCTATAAATTACACAGGTGATACTGTATTTAATTTTGATTACACTGGTGCTGAACAAACTTTTACAGCTCCAGTTTCTGGAACTTATAGGTTGGAAACATGGGGAGCCGAAGGAGGCTCGTATAGTGGTGAATATTATGGTGGCTTCGGTGGTTATTCAGCTGCAAATATAAATATAAACATTGATCAAATTTTATATGTTAATGTTGGAGGTAAGGGTTCATATGTTGGATTAGGCGGAGAATATGCTATTGGTGGATATAATGGTGGCGGTCGTGGTGCTAGTATGCATAAAGAGGTTGCTTCAACATCGGGCGGTGGTGCTACACATATAGCTTTAAAATCTGGAATATTATCTGAGTTAGAAAATTATAAAACTAATATTTTAATGGTAGCCGCTGGAGGTGGCGGAACTTCATTTCAGATTGGACCGTATTCTGGTACTGGTGGTTCTGGCGGTGGCTATAAAGGAAATTTAGGAACCAACACTGATAAGGATTTTCTTTATGGAACAGGTGGAACTCAATTAGGTGGAGGCCAATCTGGTGGTGGATATGCCGTTAATAACTCATCACGCGGAGAGTCTGGAACATTTGGGGCTGGTGGTGATGGCAATTACTTTTCTGGTGGCGGCGGCGGTGGCTACTACGGTGGGGGAGCAAGTAATCAAGCTGGCGGCGGCGGTGGTTCTGGCTATATTGGAAATTTGCTTCTAACTAATAAAGTCATGTACTGTTATAATTGTGAAGAATCAAATGAAGAAAGTACTAAGACAATATCGATTACTTGTAATGAGGAAACACCAACTAGTTATTGTGCTAAAAAAGGAAATGGCTATGCAAGAATAACCCTAGTAAGTATAGATGAATAGTCTTATTAAATTGGTGTGTAAAATCACATCTTTTTATTTTGAGTAAATTTTCTATGTCAACTAAATGTCAAATTTATAAAAAGTTTGGCATTTTTTAGCATTTTTTTAAAATTTTTGAAGGAAATTAGGCTTCACTTACCAATATATATAATTAGGAAGGTAAATAATAACCTTCTAAAAAAGGAGGTGACAAGTTATGATAATTATTTACAACAGGAGGGAGTATAGACATGCTAGAAAAACAGAAAATCATAAAAATGTGGCATTACAATAAGGAACATAACATTACGGGCTTTAGTTTTCCCCTTGCTTGGGATGTTATGTTTAATCAGATGTTCATTTCCAGTGATACTATGCCTTTAATAGAGTATATAGTTTCTACTATAGAAGACACAACTAAGCAAAATTTTAAAGCCAAAGTTAAATTACTGCCCAAAGACTTACCACAGCATTCAATAATTGATACCAATAGTAAAAGTGATTTACTACTTTCTTATCCTCATGGAAAAAAAGAAACTAAATGTATTTTAGAAATGAATTCATCACATATTATGGTCATGAGAAATGCCTTTTATGCTTATAAAATTGCAAGTGGCGGTTTGAAAATAAAAAGTGGAGCATATAAAAAAATATTCGACACTATCGTAGTAAATTTTAATTCCTATCATCATAAATCGGAACGATTAGTTGAAATTGGAATATTTCAAACTGATTTTGGTAAAATTATTGAAGATAGCATTAAAATTATTAATGTTAATATAGATAAAGCTTTAAATAAGCGGTATACTTATCTTAATGAACAGGAAGAGAAAATGGCAAGAATATGTAGGATTTTAACTACATGTGATATTAAAGTATTAGAAAGAGAGTTAAATGAAATTATGAGTAAAGAAGAAACTAAAAAGATTGTAGCAAGAGCCAAAGAATTATCAAGTGATGATGAATACATTAGACTGTTTGAAAATGGTGAAGAAGATAACTATAAAGAGCTAATTCGTAATACGGAACTTGCAGAAGCTAGGGAAGAAGCTGAAGAGCGTGGTCTTGAAAAAGGAATTAAACAAGGAATAGAAAAAGGAATAATTCAAGGTTCGAAGGCTGCAACCATAGATTTAACTAAAAATGCTATAAATATTGGATTAGATGCAAAAACAATATCTAAATTAACTGGCTTATCAATTAAAGAAATAGAAAGCTTAAAATAATACGCAGAAATAAAAATGTGTTTATGTTAATTCATTTTAAATTTATATAATAATATATTTAAGATTACAATTAGTTAATATATAAAACTATTTATTATTCCTTAAGAAACACTTTTTAGAAAGTGTTGGGTGGGAAGTAATCATAAATAATATAGAAATAGATATTAAGTCAAGAAAGGAAAAATATGTACGCCGAAATATTAATCGAATATAATAATAAAACTATTGATAAAACCTTTACTTACTTAATACCTTCTAATTTGCAGACAAAAGTCAAAGTGGGTATGCAAGTGCGAGTGCCTTTTAATAAAAAATTAATAAATGGTTTTGTCTTAAAAATATATGATGATTTTACTAGCAATTATCCTTTAAAAGAAATAGATAGTATTGTTTTAGAAAATTTTGTCTTAAGTAAAGAGTTATTACAGTTAGGAAATTATTTAAAACAAGTAACTTTATGTAGTTTAATAAGTGCTTTTAATACCATGTTACCTAGTAGTTTAAAGATTGAAAAGAATCATGATTATAGTAAGTATAAGACTTATTTAGAGTTAACTAAAAGTCCTTTAGAAGTAGAAGCTTATTTAAGCCAAACTAAGTATCCTAAACAAATAGAGATTTTAACATCTTTATTAGATGGTAAGAATGTTATTAAAAGTAAAGATAATGCAGGTACTATTAAAACTTTAGCAAGTAAGGGACTAGTTAAAGAAGTAAAAAAACAAGTATATCGTCTTAATTATGAGGATAAGTCTTTGGAAGAAAAGCCTAAAATGTCGGAAGAACAAGCTACGGCGGTAGAGATGGTTGATGTTAATAATTATCAGACTTATCTCCTTTATGGTATAACCGGTTCTGGTAAAACCGAAGTCTATATGAATCTAATTGAAAAGGTTAATAATTTAAAAAAATCTTCTTTACTCTTAGTACCAGAGATTTCTTTAACAACCCAGATGATTGAAAGAATTTATAAGCGATTTGGTTCTAAAGTAGCCATTTTTCACAGTGGTCTTTCTAATGGGGAAAAGTATGACGAATATCAAAAAATTTATAATGGTGAGGTCAGTATTGTTGTTGGGACTAGAAGTGCCATATTTACACCTTTAAAAAATATCGGCTTGATTATTTTAGATGAAGAACACAGTAGCACTTATAAGCAAGAAAGTACCCCTAAGTATAATGCTATAGACATGGCAAAATGGCGCGGCAAATACAATAATTGTCCTGTAATTTTAGGAAGTGCAACACCCCTTATTGAAGATATGCGACAAGCTGTAAGTGGCAATTATAAATTACTTAAGCTTACCAAAAGAATTGGCAAGGCAGTTTTACCAAGTATTAGTTTAGTTGATATGAAAGAGGAAATAAAAAGTCATCATCCCATAATTAGTAGACTGTTAGAGAAGAAGATAAAAGAAAGATTAGGGCACCAAGAACAGATAATGCTTCTTTTAAATCGGAGGGGTTATTCAACAACGGTTACTTGTTCGGCTTGTGGCTTTGTCTATAAATGTCCCCACTGTGATATAACATTAACTTTTCATAAAAGCACTAATAGTTTAAGATGTCATTATTGTGGATATACCAAGATAAAAAGTGAGGTATGTCCAAACTGCGGGGGCAAGTCTTTAAATTTTATGGGTTTGGGGACGGAAAGATTAGAATTAGAATTAAAGAAGATGTTTCCGGAAGTTAGAATTAGCCGAATGGATGTGGATACGACTTCTAAAAAAGGCTCTTATGCGACTTTGATAAATGATTTTGCCGCTGGAAAATATGATATCATGGTGGGAACCCAGATGATTAGTAAAGGTTTAGATTTTCCTAAAGTTACTTTAGTTGGTATTATTAATGCGGATACGAGTTTAAATATTCCTGATTTTAGAAGTGGTGAGGTTACCTTTGAATTACTAAGTCAAGTAGCTGGCCGTGCTGGAAGAAAAACCAGTAATGGTGAGGTTATAATTCAGACCTATAATCCCGATAATCCTTATATTAATTTTGTAAAAATGAATGATTATAAAGGATTTTATAAATATGAAATGAATTTTCGTAAAAATATTATGTATCCTCCTTATTGTTTTTTGATTAGTATTTTAATTACAGGTAAGGATCTTGAAGTGGTTATTAAAGAAAGTAATAATATTTTTAACTATATCAATAAAAATGTTAGTAAGGAAACAAAAGTTTATGGCCCCAATATGGCAAGTATAGGCAAGATTAGTAATTTATATCGTTATCAAATTATTATTAAGTATAAATTTGATAAGAATTTATTTAGTGTTTTAAAATATTTAGATGAAATGTATACTAGTAACCGCAAAGTTAATTTAGATATTGATATTAATCCTTTGAAAATATAAGAGATTGCGATATAATTTGAACATATCAAATGAGTAGAAAATTAAACAGTAAGATGAAGGGTATAGAAGTAAGATGAAAGATATAGAAGAAGCTAAGCATAAAGATAATGTTCAAGAAAAGAAAGAAAGGTTAGCAAGTAGTAAAAGAATCCAAAAGGATATTATAGCTCAACAATACTTTAATTTTCTTTTTAACCAATTTGTAAGCGATAGATTGGGCGATGTTAAAAATGCTACTTTTAAAGATGAAGGGAAGTCTTAATAGCCTATTTTAAATATATAGATGCTATGCAAAAAATTGCAAAAATATTTGATACGGTTTTAGTCCAGTTAGAAATTACTGATAAAGATGATGTTTGTTTACTTGATAAAGGTTTCTTGGATAGTAGTGCGTATTTAAAAAAGACCCTTATCAGTCCTTATGCCAATATTGAAAAAGAAAAATTAGAGTCAGCTATTACGGGTAGTATTTTAGTAAATAATGGCAAGGTTAGTTTGCAGACAAAAAGAGTAGTAAAATTATTAACTAGTGATGATTATGGCTATTTCATGACTTATAATCCTTATACCGAAGAAATGTTAAATAAATTTACCGATATTCATAATGAAACTGATTTTTCAATTGCCGTTGGCGTATTTGGACATCTTGATGATAAAACTTATGAAGAAAAGATGGAAATGTTTTCTAGGTTTAAACGAACTTTAAATAGGGATTATCAGGTTTATGAATGTAATACCGATGATATTTATGTAGCAGGAGTTACTAGTATTAAAAAGTTAAATAGAAGAAGAAAGTAAGTGTATAGTGCATTTTAAAATTACGAGTCTTTAAATAAATAGATTGATGAAATATATAAATTGATAAAAGGAATTTTCACTGGTTTAAAAAATTTAAAATTTAAGGTAAAAAAATATCGAATGCAATTAAAAATATCAAAAGCTAAGAAAATAAAAAAAGATAATGAGAGATAATAGGGGTATAAAATGAATGGTAATCAATTAAATGGAAGAAAAATAGGTATAATTACAGATGCTCACGGTTTGTTAGAACCAACCAAGGCAGCCTTAGAAGATATGCAATCAAAAGGGATTGTTGAAATATACTCTTTAGGAGATAATATTGGGTTGGGACCTAATCCAAGTGAAGTTGTTGATTTATTGGAAGAATATAATGTTAAGTCTCTGGCTGGAAATTCTGAGGATTATTTAACTTTAGGAACCACTCCTTTTGATTATATCGGAAAAGTAAGAGAACAAAGCGAGTTGTGGACTGCCTCGAAAATTAATGAACATCAAAAGGGAATAATCTCTCTATATCCGCATTTTATTGAACTTTTGATTGCTAAAAAGAGAGTGGCTTTATGTCATTTTGCTAATGATGTGCGGTTTGACTATAACATCAATAGTACTTGGTCTTATCAGAAGAGCTTGGAAAATGGCAAGGAGGCTTATAAACAATTTTTATATACTAACAGTGAAGAACAATTAAAAGATATTCGTTGGCGAATGCAACATATTGCCAAAATATATGGGACTGATAGTCCAATAATGAGAGGCTATATATCAGCTCTTAAAGAACCTTTATTTGCGGGAAAAAAAGTAGATTTTTTCGATGCAGTAATTCAAGGTCATGTGCATTGGAAGATTTATGAGAAAAGTCCTAGCACTGAATTTTATTCAATAAGAGCAGTAGGAATGGCTTATAAAAAAGATCCTGTTGATACAGCATCTTACATAGTTTTAGAAGAAACACCTCAAGGTTTAAAATTTAGTGAACACTTAGTTTGCTTTGACCGTGAAAAAATGATATATTCTATTTTAAGTAGTGATGAGCCTAGTAAGAGGATAAAAGCCTTTACAGCTATTAGTAAAGAAGAAGAGGCTAAGTATAATTCTTGGAAAAGATAATAAAAGAAAAAAAGAAAAAAATGAGAAAAAAGGATAAAAAGATAAGAATATCTATCAAATAAAAAACTTAAGAATGGTTACTTAAGTCTTTTTTGTACTCTTCTACTAAATTAGTAAATTCTTTTTCTAAACTTTCTAGTTCTTCTTTGGTTGTAGCTTCAAATCTTAAAGTAATATTAGGACCCGTGTTACTAGCGCGCACTAAAGCCCAAGAAGTAGGATTATTTACCCGAAGGCCATCAATAGTAAGACAATTATAATTTTTTTCTTTAGCGTATCCAATGACTTTATCAATTACTTGAAATTTAATCCCATCAGGAGTTGGAATCTTTATTTCTGGAGTATTATAGTACTTGGTAAGATCGTCTAACTGCTGCGATAAAGGCTTGTTACTATTTGATAAAACTTCTAGCATTCGAAGTCCAGCATAGATACCTGAATCAAAACCTTTGAAACGGTCATTAAAGATAATATGACCAGAATATTCACCGCCAAAAGGAATGTGCTCTTTTACAATTTCACTTCTAGTATAAGAAGCCCCTGTACGATACATGATATCTTTAATACCCAGCGTTTTAGCAGTATCACTAATAATTTTTGAACATTTAACATCATATAAAACGCGTTTGTCTTGATAATTAGGTAAATAGTAACGCATTAGAATACATAAAAATTTATCCGCAGGAACAATATTACCCATATTATCAACAAAACCAACACGGTCGCCATCACCATCAAAAGCAATCCCAATATCAGCTCCTATTTCTAAAACCTTAGCTTGCAATTGTTTTAAGTTTTCTGGCACAGCAGGATCAGGGTGATGATTAGGGAAGGTTCCATCACTTTTTTCGTTAATCATAGTAATATCTAAATTACTAAAGTGATGATATATGTCATAAGCAAAATTAGCGGTTGTCCCATTTCCTGAATCTATTACAATTTTTAACTTTTTATCACCCATGAAAATATTATCTTTAAATAAACTTTTATAATATGGCAAAATATCTAAAGTATAAATATGACCTTCACCCACTAAAAATTCATCTTTTAAAGTAAAATCACGGAAGTCATAGATTTGTTTACCACGAGCATTGCCAAATTTATCAAAACTAAATTTAAAGCCATTATCGTCTTTAGGATTATGCGATGCTGTTATCATAATACCTAAAGTATTGCATTTAATTGAAGCATAATATAACATAGGAGTAGTTACAAGACCTAAGTCGATAATATCAAGCCCAGTGTCAATAAGACCTTGAACCATAGATTTATGAAGACTGGGAGAAGATAAACGATTGTCATAACCTACCGTACAAATATGCTTATTATATTTAGTTTGTAAGATAGAACCATAACTTTTACCAATAATGTAAGCCGTTTTTTCATCTATTTCAACTGGATAAACACCCCTGATATCGTATTCACGAAATATTTTTTCATTCATTTTAATCACATTTCTAGCAATTATTGTTTTTAATACTTAAAAAGATTATTAAAAGGTTCTCCTAAAAATAAATAAGTACTAAAATAATAATTGCTACCTTTCTATTTTTTACATTATTATCATAACAAAAGTTTTTACTTTTAACAATAATTATGCTAAAATATGCAAACAGCAAAGAAAGGGATAATCAGGATGAATATTAGCCATGAAGAATTAAGGAGACTTGAAAATATAGTAAGAGGTTTTGACATTACCAATATAAAAGATATAAATAGTATTAAAAATTTAAAGTTTGCTAAAATTCCCACCGCCGAACTTTTAAAACTTATAAATATGGCCAAGGAAAATGATAAGAAAGCACTAAATATATTAGTTAAATACTACTTTCCTTTTATTGTTACGCTAGCTTTAAATTATTATGTAGACGGTATCGATTTAGAAGACCTTGTCATGGCATCGGTTGTTGGCTTTATTGAGGGAATAAAAAGATTTCAGTCAGGAAATATAAATAATTGGGTTTATTTTTATATTAGAAAAAGTATTAATAAAGAAATTAGTTTGGAATTTACAAATGCTAAGATTGGCGATAATTTTGATTATGTAGTTTTCTTGTATTTAAAATATTTAGAAGATTTAAAGGCTGGCAGGACTTCTTTACTTACTGATTTTCAACTAGCTTCTAAGTTTGGGGTAGATGTAAAAGGTATAAAAAGAGTTAGAGCATTGGTAAATAAAGATAATATTACGGATATTAATGTTTCAATTGAAGATATGAAAATAGGAGATAATAATTATTACGATAAAAATGATATTATTAAAATTATAGATAAGTATTTGCCCGCTAATTATCGAGATGTTTTTAAAATGTATTATGGTTTGTTAGGGTCAGAGCCTTTAAACCAACGAGAAATTGCTAAGATAATTAATGTAAGTCCAACGAGAGTAGATGAAATTTTAAAAAAATGTATATTTATTTTAAGTAGTACGACGGCTAAAAGAAAATTAATGGAGTATTATTATGATGACTATCTTGAACAACATTATAGATTAAGTAAGAAAAGTATTGAAGAGTTAAAGGGACCAATTAAAAGAATTTTATATAGTAAAAGAAGTAATGGTATGATTACAAAATAATAGTAATTAAATATTCATAAGTTAATGTTAATTGATAAGTTTAGATTATCTTAATATGATTAATGTGGTTACAAATACTTGAAATTTGTTTTCATTACTGGTCGAAAAGGGCTTGCCAGAGGTAAATACTTGATGTATAATGAAACAGTAAATCAGATGAAAAAAGACGGAAATAAATGAGATTTTAAAGAGAGCTGCCGTTTGGTGAAAGACAGTAAATTAGTTTATTTCAAATCACTTTTCGATGTGCCAAAAGCCGTTTAACTTGCGTTAAAAGTAAGAGTGTATGAATTCTCATAAAATAAGGTGGTACCGCGGTAATTCGCCCTTATGTTATGGGATTTTTTCTTTTTTTATCAAATATTTGGGAGGAAAATGTATGAAAAATTTTAAAAATTTAGACAAAAGACCAGCTAGTGTTGTGGAAAATGATATCCTACAAAGCTGGGGTGGCATTGTTAATATTTTAAATCGTCAAAATGAGGTTCACAAAGATAATGATACTTTTGTTTTCTACGATGGACCCGCGTTTGCTAACGGATTTCCGGGGCTTCATCATATGGTTGCCAAAAATCTTAAAGACTCAATTTGTAAATATCATGCCATGAATGGTAAAAAAGTATTAAGAAAAGTTGGTTGGGATACACATGGCCTACCGATTGAAAATCATGTCGAAAAGAAATTAGGTATTTCTTCTAAAAAAGAAATTCTAGAACTAGGAGTTGATAAATTCAATCAAGAATGCCGTAATAGTGTTGCTGAAAATGAAGCTGCTTTTACAAGATTAACTAGCAAAATGGGGCAGTTTATTGA
>CAKOMH010000021.1:0-22691 GCA_934096595.1 uncultured Bacilli bacterium
TAACAATGACTCTAGAAACTAATTTCAATAAGAAGTCAATTAGTTTTGGCGGACTCATGGTTAATCCAATCTAGATATGAATGTATTATTATCTTTTCACTTCATTTTTTCTTCAAGCTGAAAAGATTTTTAATTAAGTCATATTTTTCATTGAAATAAAAATGTCTACAATTTTAAAAAGTTTTTCCAGTGTACTGGAAAAACTTTTTAATTATTGCTTTTTTTCCAGTATATCAAAAAAACTTTTAATTAGAATTAAAATGGAGTATAATAACTTCAGAAGGTGATTTTGTGTTAAAAAGAGAATATTACTTAAATAAGATTAGAAATTTTTACCATGTTAAATCTTTAATCAAAATATTATATGGTTTAAGAAGAAGTGGTAAGTCAATCATATTAAAACAAATTATGGAAGAAATTAAACAATATGGCATAGATGATGAACATATTATTTATATTAACTTTGAATTGATTGAGTATGATGATATAAATACGGCTAAGCAGCTAAATGGCTATGTAAAAAGTTTTGTTAAAGATGATAAAACATACTATGTTTTTCTTGATGAAATACAAAAAGTCAATGATTTCGAAAAGGCAATTAATTCGCTTAGAGCTAGCTGCCAATTTAGTATCTTTATTACTGGTTCTAACAGTAAAATGACATTTTTAGAATTATCTACTGACTTATCTGGGCGCTATGTTAGCTTTCGAATAAATCCTTTATCATTTAAAGAGGCAGTTGCTATAACTAATACTAAAGAAGAGGATTATGAAAAGCTATTATTAGATATTTTTGAATGGGGTACTTTGCCAATGCGTTTTGCATTTGCTAGTCAGGAGTCTAGAGAAAATTATATTTTAGATGTTTATAATTCTATTTTGTTAAAAGATGTAGTTGATAGATTAAAGATAACTGATTTAACTTCCTTTAATAAAATATTGCAATATGTCTTAGAAACTGAAACAAGAGAATTTTCAGTAACTAATGTAATTGATTATTTAGCTAAAAATGATACTTTAATAGCCAATGATACTTTATATAGGTATCTAGAAGCTTTATGCTCCACTTTTATAGTTAATCGTGTTTATCGTTATGATATAGCTGGTAAACAAGTTCTTAAAACTCTTAATAAATTTTATGCGACCGACTTGGGAGTTAGAAAAATAAAAACTAACAATCTAAATGTAAATTATTCACAATGTTTTGAAAATATTGTTTATAATGAACTTATTAATAAGGGATATAAAGTTTATGTTGGTAAAACTCTTAAAGGTGAAATAGATTTTATTGCAACTAAAGACAAAAAATTAAAATACATTCAAGCATGTTATGACTTGTCTGAAGAAACAACTAGAGAAAGAGAGTTTGGTGCTTATAAAAGCATTGATGATAATTATCCTAAATATGTTATATCAAAAAATAAAGAAGATTATTCTCAAGATGGAATTATTCATTTAAATATATTTAAATTCTTAATGGATGATGATTTTTAAATTTTATTAATCATATTGCCTTGCATAATCATTTATTTAAAGAATAATGTATAGAAAAAAATTCCAAATTTAATGATAAATTTTAAAAAATCATTAAATTTGGAATTTTTATTTTAACTAAATCAAGTATACAACCCTACTCTGGGAGTGGCGGGTGGGAAGAAATAAATATTTTATATAATTATCTTATCTTGATTTGCCACTACTCATTGACTCTTGAGGATTTCTAAAAGCATTCATTTTAATAGCAATATCTTTACTACGAATCTGATTTTCAATTAATCTTAATTTTTCTAAAAACAACATTTCTTTTTCTTTACTAAGAAACTTTTGATAGCGATTAAGGAGGATACCTTTTAACATAGCAACTTCGTCTAAAACAATAGCAGTATCAGTACTAGAAGCATCTTCATCATTAATGACATAACTTGCATATTTTAGAAGAGCTTTAAATTTATCTTGAAATTTAATAGACAAGATATTATCGACTAAAATGGGATTTACCACTACTACTTTGTTAACACTAATAATGGTCTTTTCTTTTTTAGGATTAAATTTATACCCTTCTAAATCAGGGGTACTATAAAGAGATAATTTATCTTTATTTTTAGTTAGTACATATGCCATAATGCTTCTTTTACTTAAAAAATATTTTTTAAGTTTTATCCTCTCATAATAAAGTAAAAGTTTTTAACTTACTTTATGGATTTTTATATTTGTTGTTTATTATTTATTAAGATTAATCGTTTGTTTTATTTAATAGATCAGGGCGGCGCTCTTGGGTTTTTTGAATGCGCATGTTTTCTCGCCATTTAGCTATTTTGGCATGATCGCCACTTAGGAGTACATCTGGTACTTTCATCCCTCTAAACTCGGCGGGTTTAGTATAGGTTGGATAGTCTAGGAGATTATCTTCAAAGGATTCACTACTTAAAGAATCATTATTTATTGCCCCTTCTAGTAGCCGAACAACGGAATCAGTAATAACGCAGGCTGCCAGTTCACCACCAGTTAAAATGTAATCGCCAATGCTAATCTCGGCATCAGCAAGGCTTCTAATGCGATCATCAAAGCCTTCATAATGACCACAAATGATAATAAGATGTTTTTTGTTTTTTAAGGTTTTAGCGGTACTTTGCTTATAGGTTTTGCCATCAGGTGTTACTAGGATAACATAAGAGTCCGGTGTTTTTATTTCATCAAGGCAGCGGAATATTGGTTCGCATTGTAAAACCATTCCCGCCCCACCCCCATACGGGGTATCATCAACTTGATTATTGCTACGCATTGAGTACTTACGAAAGTCATGAATATTAATGGTTACTAGACCTTTATTAATACTGCGTTTAATAATAGATTCATTAAGAAATCCCTTTATCATATCAGGAAATAAGGTTAAAATATCAATTGTCATAAGATTAGTTTGCTTCCCCCTTCGGTTATTATTTTTTTATCTTGAAGATTTACACTTTTTATATAATGGGATTTTAAAGGTATATAAAATTCTTTTTTTCCCAAGATATCTAACAAAGTATTACCGTTATCTAAGTAATAGTCTTTTACAGTGCCAATTTTCTTATCTTTATCATAGACATCAAGTCCTATTAAATCACTTAAAACATAAGAGTCATTATCTAAATTTAAGATCTCTCTTTTAACATAGACTAAAAGACCTTTTAAGTTAATCACTTCATTAATATTGGTTATACCTTTAAATGTTACCATATCAAACATTTTATGATGACGATATGAAGTTATAGTAAATTCTCTTTTTTCAGGACCAACATATAGGTTAATATCTTTTTGAAATATTTTATTTTTTAACTCAAAGTCACTTAAAATTCTTAACTCACCCTTGATACCATGGGTATTAACAATTTTTCCTACACATACATAATCATTATTCATAATCATTTTTACTCATTTCATACATTATTATTGAGGCAGCAATACCAGCGTTTAAGCTTTCAGCTTGTGGTGACATAGGAATATAAATATTTTGGTCGACCAGATTTTTTAGGTTAGTTTTCATACCATTTCCTTCGTTACCAATAACGATAGCATATTTTTTGGGAAACTTAATGTCGCCTAGAATATGACCGTTAACAACATTGGTTCCATAAATTGTGTAATTATTATTCTTTAAATCCTTAAAAAAAGTATTTAAGTCTTCTCTTAAAATGTTTAATTTAAAAAGCATACCTTCACTAGAGCGAATGGTTTTATCATTATATAAATCAACACAGTCATTACCTAAAATAAGGGTATCAACATTAAAGGCAACTGCACTACGAATAATGGTTCCCAGATTACCGGGGTCCTGAATGTTATCGAGGACAAGTAAGCGGTTACCATAATTTAGTGTCGGCAATTTTTTTACAAGGCCAAGATAATTGCTAGGACTTTCCAAAGAGCTTATTTTATTCATGATGTCTTTGGTTACTTCGTATTTAATGATTTTTTCATCTTCTAAAATATTAGAATCAATATTGGTATCTACAAGATAAAGTTCTGTTAAGAAACCACTTTTATAGGCTTCTTCAACTAAGTGTTTAGTTTCAACGATAAATAAGCCTTCTTCATCGCGAAATTTTTTGGTTTTTAATTTGTTTATATATTTAATTTTTTTGTTTTCTAAACTGGTTATTATGTCCATAAAACGCCCCTCCGTCTTTCTAATTTTATCACAATTTTAATTACTTAAATACTTCTTTTTTAATTAAGTTATAGATTTCTTCGTGAATATCTAGCATATCTTTTAAATGGTCTTTTTTAACACAGCTGATAATATGGTGATGGTTAATATCAGCAAGTTCTAAATAGGTTTCTTCACTAGTTTTGATGTAAAGGGGTGAGTCTTTGGTATCATCATAACCGATTCGACCGCGTTTTAATTCCATAACCATTTTATAGGGCATGTGTAAAAGAATGGTAAAGTCAGGATGTGGAAGTTCTAAAAGGTCATATTCTAATGTTTCTAGCCATTTATAAAGTTTTAATCGTTCTTCTTTATCGGGAATTTTGCAGCCTTGATATGCCATATTCGATTCAACATAACGGTCTAAAATAACATCATAGCCTTCTTTTAGGTAACTATCTATCATTTTATAGTTGTATTTACGGTCAGCGGCATAATAAAGAGCAGCCACCTTAGGGTCAACCTCAGTTACTTTTTCTTTGAAGTAAGATGGGCAAATGTATTCTTTTCCCATGTAGGGACCACCGATAATTTTACCAGTTGGCGAATCGTACATTGGAAAAGCAAAATGCTCAACTTTTCTTCCTTCTTTACGAAGTCTTTGGACAAGTAAATGAACTTGGGTATCTTTGCCAGAACATTCGGTTCCTTCGATTACAATGATTTTTCCACGCATAACATCACCTTATGTACTTAATATACCACAAGTTATAGGGCTTGGCAATTATTTGAGAATATGATGGCAACCTGTTTTTAAATGGTAAATGTAGATTTTTTTAGCATAAAATTTTCTTAAGTTTATGAATAATCCTTTTTCGGGTGGGAAATAATCATAAATTAGTAGATAAGAAAAAAAGAAGAATTTCTTCTCCTTAAAATTTAACTTTAACATTTTCGCGTTCTTCTTCTGTTGCATTAAAGTAAGCACTAGTTTTAAATCCAAACATGCCTGCTACAATGTTACTTGGGAAGACTTCTACTTTGTTATTATATTTCATGACAACATCATTATAAAATTGACGAGCATAAGATATTTTATCTTCAGTTTCCGTTAAAGTAGTTTGTAATTCTCTAAAACTTGTATCTGCTTTTAATTCTGGATAGCTTTCTGCTAGTGCGAATAGCTTCGTAACAACTTTGTTTAAATCGTTATTAGCAGCAATTTTACCTTCTGGTGTATCGCTTGATAAGTATTCGTTACGAGCTTTTACTACTGCTTCTAAGGTATCTTTTTCATGAGAAGCGTAACCTTTTACAGTTTCAACTAAGTTAGGAATTAAATCAAATCTTCTTTTTAATTGAACATCAATTTGAGCCCATTGGTCTTTTACTCTATTTCTTAGGACCACAAAAGAATTATAAGTTGAACCTAAATAAATAAGAATTAAAACAACAATGATAATTAAAATAATCCACCACATATTATCCTCCTATAAATATAGTATAACATAATTTAATTAAATATTAAAAAAAACTACTATTTGGATAGTAGTAGTAAAACTATTTAGTTGTTTCTTCTGTAGTTTCTTTATTTAAAACATCTTTGCCTTTGTAGAACCCACATGCCATACATGCACGATGAGGTTGGATAGTAGCACCACATTTAGGACATGTAGTTAATGCTCCAACTTCTTTTTTTAAGTGAGTACGACGCATTCTTTTTTTAGTTTTACTTGTTCTTCTAAATGGAACTGCCATATTTTCACTCCTTCCCTTCATCAAGTAGAGTTCTAAAACACTCTAATCTTGGATCATCTTTTTTGGAATTTTCATCTCTTACTTCCCAAAACTCGCCTTTTTTAGTTTTTACTTCATTATCTTTTGAGACAACGATGGGAACTTCCAGTACAATATTCTCCCATAAAACTTCTTTTAGGTCAAGACTATTTTGGGGCTTTTTGCCCTTTTTTTCATCTTCTTCAGAGAAATCAGCTAGTATTTCGTCTAAGTCAATGTTAAATGGATAATCGATTAAATCACCACTATAACCATCTACTAAAGTCATGTTGCCTTTTACATTGCCTACAAATATTACTTCTTTAGTTAAACTATAGTAAATGCGACCACTTACCTTAATGTTATCTAGTTTTTTTATTGCACTAACTTGCAAATACTCTTCACCAAAAGATATGGTTGAATCTATAAGGATGCCTTGTTCAGTAATTTTATTTAAATCAAATTCCATAAACTATATAATCAATTAAATATATTTAAATATTTAATTAATTTCTCCTTCGTAGTTAAGATTATATACTAAAAAGTTATTTTATGCAAGAGAATACTTGTGGTTTTTTATGCTTTAAGTTATACTCTTTATGAAATTAAAAAAAGCATTTTAAATTTTTAAAGTGAGGTAGAAAATGAATATAATTGGTTTAATTGCAGAATATAATCCCCTACATAATGGTCATATTTATCAGATTAAAGAAATTAAAAAGATGTATCCTGATAGTTTGATTATTTTATGTTTAGGTAGTTATTTTACAGAACGCGGGGATATTGGGATTTTATCTAAGGAGGAAAAGATTAAAATCAGTCTAGAATATGGAATTGATTTAGTAGTAGAACTTCCTATTATGTATACGGTTCAAAGTGCGGATATTTTTGCCTATCAAAGTATCAAGATTTTAAACTATTTGGGAATTGATACTTTAATTTTTGGGAGTGAAAGTAATAACTTAAATTTATTAAAAGAGCTAGCAAGTAAACAAGATGATATAAAATACCAAGAAAAAGTAAAAGAATATTTGGATAAAGGGTGCAATTATCCCTCGGCTCTAGCAAAGGCTTTAGAAGTTAATTTTGAATTTAAAGCTAATGATTTACTAGGAATATCTTACTTAAAAGCCATAAATAAAATTAATAAAAATATAGATGTGCAAACAATTAAAAGAACCAATGAGTATTTAGATACCCAAAGTACTGATATTATCGTAAGTGCTAGTAATATCAGAAAGCGTTTCTTGGATAATGAAGATGTTAGTAAGTTTACGCCTTGTAGTAAAGTATTAATTAAACCCGATTATGATTTATATTTTAAAATGCTAAAGTTAAAAATTATGACTACTAAAAGTTTAGATAGTTATTTAGATGTTAGTGAAGGTATTGATAATTTATTGAAGAAGGTGATTATGGAAAGTCATTCACTAAAAGAATTAATTTCAAAAATTAAAACTAAACGATATACTTATAATCGCTTAAATAGAATGTTTTTACATATTGTTTTAGGAATTGAAAAAGATTATAAAGATGAAAATTACTTAAGAGTTTTAGGATTTAATAAAAATGGTCAAGGATATATAAAGACTAAAAAAATTAAAGAAAACTATAAAAATACGGATTGTTATAATTTAGAATTAAGGGGAAGTTGTCTTTATGATATGCTAACTAATCAAAACACTTATACATTCGAAATAAAAAATCAACCAATAATAAAGAGCTAGTAACAAGCGCTAATAATAATGAATAAGAAATATTTAAACTAAAAAAGATTTGTCTAATTGTTTGGCAAATCTTTTTTATATCGAAACATTTTTATTCCAGAGTAATCATAAAATCGCTTACTCTACATTCTTACAAATAAACTTTTTATTATTTAACAACAATATTAACAATTTTTCCTTTAATAGCAATTACTTTGACAATTTCTTTTCCTTCGGTAAATTTCTTGACATTCTCTTCAGATAAAGCTTTTTCTTTTAAAGTATCTTCGGCATCATTAATATTTACTTTAATAGTAGCGCGTAACTTGCCGTTTACTTGAACCCCAATTTCTTTTTCTTCATCAACGGTTTTAGCTTCATCATAAACTGGCCACTCCGATTCACAGATTGGTTTAAAGCCAGTTTGTTCATTTAATTCTTCGGTAATATGAGGAGCCATTGGGTTAAGTAATGTCAATAATAAATTATAATCCATAGGAGTAATCTCTTCTTGGGCATCATAAGCATTAGCTAAAATCATTAAGCTTGAAACCACCGTATTATAACCCATAGTTGTCATATCATTAGTAACTTTTTTGATGGTTTTATGTTGGATACTTTCTAGGTTCTTAGAGTATCCTTCTTCTTTATTTACTTTGTCTTTTAAACGAATAATTTTTTCAACAAAACGCTTGCAGCCTCTTAAGGAATCTGTTGACCAAGGGGCATCAGATTGATAATCGCCCATAAACATTTCATAAACTCTTAAGATATCGGCTCCATATTCATTAACAATATCATCAGGATTGATAACATTACCTTTAGACTTACTCATCTTTTGATTATCTGGTCCTAAAACCATACCGTGAGAAACACGAGTCCAAATCATTTCTTTATGAGGAACAAGACCGATATTATATAGGAATTGAACCCAGAATCTAGCATAAAGTAGGTGTCTAGCTGTATGTTCCATACCACCGTTATACCAGTCAACATGATTCCAATATTTCATGGCCTCATAATCAGCAAAACATGAATCATTATGAGCATCCATAAATCTTAAGAAATACCAACTTGAGCCCGCCCAGTTAGGCATGGTATCCGTTTCTCGTTTGGCGGGACAACCACATTTTGGACATTGGCAGTTAACCCAATCGGTAATCTTAGCAAGCGGAGACTCACCGTTATCAGTTGGTTCATACTCGGCAACATCAGGAAGTAGCAAAGGTAACTGGTCTTCTGGAACTGGTTGCCAACCACATTTATCACAATAAATCATAGGAATTGGTTCGCCCCAGAATCTTTGACGAGAGAAAATCCAATCACGCATTTTATAGTTATTAACCCTGCGGGCAATACCCTTTTCTTCTAAATATTTAGTAATAGCTTCTTTAGCGTCCATAACAGAAAGATCGTTAAATTTATCGCTATTAATAAGTTTAGCTTCTTTATTTTCTAGATATTCTTCTTTAGCATAAGCACTTTTAGTTATATCACCGCCCGTGATTACTTCGGTCATAGGAATATTATGAACTTGGGCATACTCAAAATCTCTTTGATCATGAGCGGGAACCGCCATAACAGCTCCTGTACCATAATCACCTAGAACAAAATCACCTAAGAAAACAGGAACTTGTGCTCCAGTTACGGGATTTATAGCCTTAATGCCTTTAACTAGACAGCCAGTCTTATCTTTATTAAGTTCAGTACGATCCATATTAGATTTTTTAGCTGTCTCTTCAATATAGGCCATAACTTCTTCTTTATTTTCTACACGAGGCATTAATTCTTTAATTAGTTTACCATCGGGAGCAATAACAAAGAAAGTTATACCATAAATAGTTTCAATGCAGGTTGTAAAGATTTGAAATTTACCACCACCGACAATATCAATATCGACTTCAACTCCGGTTGATTTACCTATCCAGTTAATTTGACCTAATTTAACTTTAGGAGCAAAATTAGTATCATCTAAACCTTTAAGCAAGTCTTCGGCATAGCTGCTCATTTTTAACATCCATTGGGATTTTTCTTTTTGAACAACAGGGCTCCCACATCTTTCGCAAACGCCACCTGCGGCATCTTCATTAGAAAGTACGGTCTTGCAATTTGGACACCAGTTTACAGGCACAGTCGCTTTATAAGCCATACCATGTTTATAAAATTGTAAGAATTGCCATTGGGTCCATTTGTAATACTCAGGATCCGTTGTTGAAAATTCTCTTGACCAGTCAAAGCTAAAACCTAAAGATTGCATTTGTTTCTTAAAGTTAGTTATGTTAGCTTTAACAGCATCCTTTGGATGAATATGATTTTTGATCGCATATTGTTCGGCAGGGGCGCCAAAAGCATCCCACCCCATTGGAAACAAAACATTAAATCCCTGCATTCTTTTCATTCTTGATAAGGCATCTAAAGCCGTATAACTACGCACATGACCAACATGAAGACCTGCTCCAGATGGATAAGGAAACTCTACTAAAGCATAATATGGTGTTTTACTACTACCAGTTATTGCTTTAAAAGTTTCGTGTTCTTCCCAATATTTTTGCCATTTTTTTTCAATTTTTGTATAATTACTCATTTTCTTTTCCCCATTTCTTATTTAAATGTCGTCCTACTATTTCAAAAATACTATAAATTAATGCAAAGAGGATAATAAATCCAATTGCTAATTGAAAGTACATTTTCAGCGGAATATTACTAATTATTGTACAGGTCAAACTGATAACAAAAGCGTTACAAAAGCTTGTCCATTTTAGTAGCTCTTGATAATCAACTTTTTTCTCATCTAAGTTATAGCGAATAACCATCAGTTTTCCTTCGTTAGTATACTTAAAAGGGCGTTGTTTTTTACCTTTACCAGTACTTTTATCTTTATTTTTTTCTTTAGGAACTTTAATTCGACCTGCAATATAATAGCAAAAGATGTATACCATCAAGAAAACTATAATAAAGAAAATTAAATTATTAATTACCCAATTCATACTTTTTCCTCTTTCTAACTATTAATTTATTAGTAATAATTTTTAATGATATATAATTTTTATTAATATAATAAAAACCACGCAAAACACCCAATAAGGGCGAATTTACGCGGTACCACCTTAAAATTATACTCTTAATTGATATAGGAATTACCCATTTAAACTAATTTAAACAAGTTCATATAAATATTATGTTTATTTACACCAACCACAAACTCTCTTAAATAATATTTTTATATTACTACTTTTAAATCTCTTTTCTCGTTTACAAGTCATATTATATACTTAAACATTCTAATTAAGCAAGTCCTTTTTAAGTCTTTTTATATAAATATACTACATATTATAGAATTTATTAGTTTTACCATTACCACGAAAGCTATTGCAACTAGTGGTTCTTTTTTCATCATCTAATAAATTGTATATAGCTATTAGTTGGTCATCTGACATATAATCACCAATATTACCATTTTTAAAAGCTTGAATTATTTCTTTATAATTTTTATTTTCATAACCTGCATATTGGTTTTTAGCAGAGATAACTGAAATTACATCATGACCACCAAATCTTCCATCATCAACCCTGTTTAAGACTGAGGAAACCACATTGGAAACATTTTCTACGCAATTATCCTTAGATTTACCACCACCCTCGGCGAATGCTAAGGCCACTACTTTTATGTAAGTGTCATAATCAGAAGCATAGGCGGTTTTTGTAAAACTTTTTTTATCTTTAATCGCCTTGGTAGTAGTATTTTCTTCATCTAAATCAAAGTCCATGATTTCTAAATTACTATCAGTTGCAATCTTATTATCTATAGGTAAATTGCTATTTAAATGGTTATTGTTAAGATTTTGTTCCATATTATTGGTATTAATTTTAATTGTTTCTATTTTTTCATCATTCATATTATTTCATTCTTTCCTATTAAAAATTAACATAATACTTATAATTTGGCAATAATTTTTTTAGATTATTAATTTTGATTAGCCTTCTTTACTTCATCTTGATAAGGTTTTAAGGCAGTATCCCAAGAGGAATAATAATCATCACCCCGATGGTCTTTTAATATATCTAATTTACTTAAATAATTTCCTAAGTAAGTACTAACTTTATAGGCACCATAGTAATTTAAATGATCACCCATATCTCTAGTATCTTTACTCCAATCAATCATGGCTTTATTATCAATATTTAAATCTAAATACTTAATTTTATTTTGTCTAGCATAATGTTTAATCCCGTTATGACGACGATAATTCCAATTAACAGTACTAGGTGTACTAACTAATATAAAGGAAATATCATTTTCATCACACTTCTTTTTAATTAAATCTAAATAATATTTATTTATTTTATCTATTTTTTCTGTTCCTTCAGTATATTCCATATAATTAGGATTAGTTGCCGGATTTATATTTAAAGAAAAATCATAGCCTTTAAAAGTATCGGTATAATTATAAGCCATTTCCATCTTAAAATCTTGCATAGTCATTTGTTTCCAGCGATTATGATAATGAAATACAGGAATAAACTCTCCCATCCAAAAGCGAAAATTATAACTGATGGGTATTTTTCGATAAATGGCATCGGTCTCTAGAATTAGAACTTTTAGTTTTTGTTTAGTAAGAGTTTTTAGAAAATAGTTATAACTATCATATAAATATTGACCAGAGGTACCACTAACATACATAGTATAACCATAATCTTTATATATTTCTAAGGGACTAATAGCTGCAAAGGATTCACTATCACCAATTACTAAAGCATCAATAGAATTTTCTTTTTCAGCAAGAGGACCACTGGCATTATCAATATGTTTATCAGGACTAAGATTACCATTATTTTTAGGACTAACTATATAAGATGCTATCATAAGTAGCAAGAAAAGAATAAGGAAAAAAACGATGACTTTTAAAATTTTTTTCATGATACCTCCTAAAAGTTAGCATATAAAGGATCTACAGGGATATAACCATCACCATAAGCCCCAAATATAACAATAAATAGTATTAAAGCATAATATAAAGTCCAACGAATATAAATTGGCTTTTTACTAATAGCCTCTCTAATGTTAATACCTTTTTCTTTTAAGATACTAATAATTAAAACTATTAATAGGGTAACAATTATTATTCGAAAATCAAATTTATCTAAACCTAATTTTAAAATATTTTCTGGAAATTCATTTAAATTAAAGGTAGTAAATATCTTTTTAAACATCGAAAGCCCTGCCTGCAAGCCATGAGCACGGAAAAATAATTCACCAAAAATTACTAAAACGGTAGTTTTAAACATTTCTAAAAGACGATAGAAAAAATTATTGCGGTTAATATGAAGAAGTTTCAAAGTCTTAAGAACTAGGGGTGAAAATAAATCTGCTAGCACTATTAAAGTAAAATGGTAAAGACCAAAGAAGATATAATTCCAAGCAGCCCCATGCCACAAACCATTTAAAAGCCAAACTACTAAGAGGGCGATAGCGCCACTTAAAAGAGGGCCAAAATGATTACCAAAATGTTTACGACCGAAATTAGTTAGTTTTTTTAAATTTTTAGATAAGGATAATGGATAAAAAACATAATCTCTTAAGAAGGCTCCTAAAGTAATATGCCATCTACTCCAAAATTCACTAATATTTTTGGAAAAGAAAGGTTGCTTAAAGTTTTCTGGTAATTTAACGCCAAATATCTCAGCACTACCAATTACAATATCCATTGTTCCTGCAAAATCCATATATAATTGAATCGTATAAAAGCAAGCCCCTGCTAAAATAACGGCTCCGCCAAGACTAGGATAGTTACTAAATATATTTTTTACGATAATATTTAGCCTGTCGGCCACAATCATTTTCTTTAACATGCCAAATAAAATTCGTTGATAACCAAAAGTTAAATTTTGATAGTTAAGAGGTTGCCCGCTATATAATTTTTCAGCGGTATCTTTATAACGACTAATTGGTCCTTCCATAATACTAGGAAAAAAGGCTAAATAAAGCATTAATCTTCCTAGATTATCATCAGCAGCAATGGTCCCATTTTTAACATCAATAATATAGCTTAAGGCTTGAAGTGTGTAAAAGGAAATACCAATAGGCATAATATAATGGGGAACTTTTAACTGATAATTTAAGTGAATCAGATTTAAAAGATTATTGATATTATTACCAATAAAACTAGAATATTTTAAGACTATTAAAAGCCCTAAGTGAATGAAAAGAGCAAGTATTATGACTTTGTTTTCTTGGCGTTTATATTTTTCTTTTACTTGTTTTTTATCTGCACCCGATGCTAACTCTTCTTTTTTCAAACTTTTTAGGTGTTCAAGCCACAATCCAAAGTGATGAATAGAAAGGCCTGAAAATATTAAGTAGATAATTAATTTTTTACTTAAAAGATAAAAGAAGATAAAACTTGCTCCTAATAAGATTTTGTAACGATGTTTTTTTGAAGTTAGAAAGTAAAGTATAATGACAATGGGTAAAAATAAGGCAACATACCCTAAATCACAATATTGCATACTAATTTTCCTCTAATTTTTGAATCAAATTCCAAATAGCCTGAGCACTGTTAAAATTACTGGGGATAATTTGGGTAGTTGGTACTTCAACATCAAATTCATCTTCAATATCACCTATTAAGGAAAGAATTGCTAAACTATCTAATAAATGATTATCTATTAGATGTTCTTCGGTTGTGTAATCGACTTCTGGATTTAATTCTTCTAACATTTCTATTAATTTTTCCATTTTATTTCTCCTTTCTAGCCATATTAAGAGGATAAGTTTTAACATCATTCCTTACTACCTCAATATGGTTATCATTTATTAAAACAACATTGGGTAAATCTCTACTTAAGAATAAACTAATACCCTCAGTCATGGCATAGGCTCCTACTCGTTTAAATGCCAAAATATCGCCTATTTTAATATCACTTACTTCTAAATCTTTAACTAATATATCATTTATCGTACATAAACTTCCACAAATATTATATGATTCTTTAGGACCAGTCCTTGCGGGATATAGGAAAACCTCGGGATGTTTCATGGCCATCATTTGACCATAATAAGTTATATGGTTAATGCCGCCATCAACAATAGCAAAATTACCAGCATCATTCTTTTTTAAGTCTACAACTTTAGTTAAATAAGTTCCACAAGATGAGGATATACTACGACCCAATTCTAAGGTAATATGACCTTGATATGTCATATCCTTTAAATAACTTGAAACACTTGTAAGAAATTCTTTTTCTGTAAATTCTTTTTCTTCTTTAAAATAACTTACAGGTAATCCCAAGCCTAATTCTAATTCTTCAGCTAAATAACCAAGATTATCCTTTAATTCAGTTAAGAATTCATCAATATAGTCAATATCTTTCTTTATATGTTTTAATAAAAAATGTTGAGTTCCAGAAAAATAATGTAAACCGATGATATTTAGATATTGATATGAATATCTATTTTCTAAAATCTTTATTACTTCATTTTTACTAAGGCCAAATTGATTATTACTGGTTAATCTTAATAAAACTTTAATCGTAATTTTTAGTTCTTGCCCTATTTTTTCAATCATATCTAATTGGTTAAGAGATTCAATGGTTATTAAAATTTTTGGCTCTTTTAAACTTATAATTTCTTTTAATTCTTCATAGTTTTTATAAACGCCAGATACAACCATTTGGGCTGGTTTAATACCGCTATTTTTGGCGATTTTGTATTCGCCATAAGAACAAAGTTCAAATTTATTAACCATATTTTTTAAAGAAGTGGCTAAGAAAGGATTGGCTTTTAGGGCAAAACATAGATTGATATTATCAGGTAAATTAGTCTTTAAATAGGTAACTCTTTTTTTTAATTCATTAATATCAAATACATAACAAGGGGTTTTAACTTGTTTGGTAATTTCTTTATAAATTTGCAACATATAATCTTTTTAATTCCTTTCTATCAACTTTACCATTTTTAGTTAGGGGCATATTATCTAATTTATAATACTTAGTAGGAACCATAAATATTGGTAATTCTTTTTTTAAATTAGTATATAATTCTTTTCTATCGATAGAGCCCACATAGAAACAAACTAATTTTTCTTTATCAGGGATAAATATAGTCGTACTTCTTATGACATTAGCCATGTTAGTTATATTTTTATCAATTTCTTCTAATTCAATGCGGTGTCCCATATATTTAATTTGAAAATCACTACGCCCTGCAAAATAGAGATTGCCATCATGATAATACCCTAAATCACCCGTTTTATACACTATATCTAAATATTTGTTATTGAGAGGATTTTGAATAAAGGCGGCTTTAGTTTTAACTAAATCGTTATAATAACCTAACGCTACGGTTTTACTTTTAACAATAATTTCCCCTTTAATATCGGGAGCGGTTATTTCTAAGTTGTTATTATCTAGTAAAAAAACTTGATGATTTAAGAAGGCTTTACCGATAGGAATGACATCATATTTTTTGTGGTTGTCAATTATATAATAAGTACAATTACAGGTTATTTCTGTAGGTCCATAAAGGTTAACAAACTGGGCTTGAGGATAAGCCTCTAACCAATTATTTAAGTGTTTAATAGGCATAATCTCACCACTAAAGAAAATCTTATTAATATTTTTAGGCTTTTTATAATCTAGACCATGAAAACTAGAAAGTAAACATAGCGCTGATACTGCCCAGATTAAAGTGGTAACCTTATTATCATCTAAATAATCTAGTAATAAGGCTGGTTGCGAAAAATATTCTTTAGGAACAATTACAAGCATGGCCCCTGTTTTTAAAGCACTATAAATATCTTTAACGGATACATCAAAGTCAAAAGGGGCTTGATTACCAAGACAATCATTTTCTGTTATTTGGAAAGTAGAAGTAAAGGTATCGATAAAAGAAATAATATTATCATGACTTATTAAGACTCCTTTAGGAACGCCTGTAGAACCACTAGTAAAGTTGGCATAAACTGGATCAATACTTAAAGAGGCTTCTCTTCTTGTTTTTAGTAAAGAGGAATCAATTTCTGATTTAACCATATCTTCATAACAATAAATAGTTTTATCGGGAAAATAAGTGTGGGCTGTTTCTAAATGTTCATAGTCGGTTAAAATGAAATTGCCTTCTAAAACTTGTAAAATGTCATTTAATCTTTTAGCGGGTAAGGAAGTATTTAGTAGAGTATAAAAGCAACCAGCATAAAGACTTCCCATAAATAAGGAAACACACGAAGCACCTTTTTCCATATAAATGGGGATAGGACTTCTAGGAGAAACCTTTGCTGCTAAAAAGGAGCCAATTCTTTTACTATCTTCTTTTAAATCTTGATAAGAGATAAAATGTTTAATATCTCTTATCCCATTGGTATTATTAATATCAATATTTTCTAAGTATTCTAATACATTATTCATAAAAATCACAATTACTATTTTAAAAGATAAAGTTTAAAATAGCATAAACTTTATCTTAATTTTTCTTAAGAATCTTTTTTTAATTTAATTAAAAAGATAGTTTTCCATTTTCCTTTGCTGTTTTTAAGTTCAATACTCCCATCATTTAACTCAACTAATCTTTTAACTATAGCCATTCCTAAGCCACAACCTTTACCACTAGTTCTAGCCTCATTACTAGTAACAAAGGCATTAAATATAGTATCTTTAATATTATCGGCAACGCCAATGCCATTATCTCCGATCCTGAGATAAACATGCGTTTTATCAGAAGTAATTTTAAAGTAAATAGTTACGCCCGATTTATTATATTTCATCGTATTACTAATTAAATTATCATATATTCGTTTAAAAGCATTAAAATCGATATTTACAAAGACTTCATTATCAGGAATATCAACTTCAATATTAAACTTATTTAGTTCTATTTCATTATATTTTTCAGCTAAATAATCTTTAGTCTTGCTATTTATATCTATTCTTTCTTTATTTAATTTATACTCAGGATGTTCCATATTAATATAGGAAAACAAGCTTTCTAACTGACTTACAGCAATAATACTTTTATTATAAATAGCATACATATATTGCTTTTTTTTAATATCAGGAACTAATCCGTCAATAAAGGCCTTAGAATAACCTTGAATTACAGTAAGTGGTGTTTTTAAATCGTGAGAAACATCAGCAATTATTCTTTGTCGTTCTTGATACATTTGCATTTTTTCATCTAAGGCTTTATTTAATCTAGTCATTAATTTATTAAAACTATCTGTTATATCTTTAAATTCTTTGGGTAAGTTATTACTTGTAACATCTAATTTATCGCCATTTTGATATTTAAAAATAGCATTACTTAAAGTGTTTAGGCTTTTTTTCATTTTTATTACAAAGAGCCAAGAACTAATTAAGACTAACAATATCATTATAGGAATACCAATTATCCAGACCATTTTACTTTTATTAACGGCGGCATTATAGGTATCCATAGTAAAACTTGGACTTACAAAGATTAAAATTCTGGATTGATTATCATAAGTAGCATAGTCATATCTTTCAATACTTTTGTTATCTTGATATATTCCTCTTATTAGCTCTAATTGATGAGGCGTAATAATGGTATAATCTTTAAATAAGTTGCCCCCAATTATTTTATAATCAGAATCAAGTTGGACATAACCTGTAGTAATATTACTAGAAGTATCTTCATCATAAATAGTTTCATATAGTTCATAAATTAAATTACCTTTTTCATCTTTACGCGAAATCATATCATAGTATACATCGTTAGCACTATTATTAATAAAATAAATATCTTCAGGATTAAGATTATCAGTAATATTTTTATCTGATGTATATAAAAGGGTTAAGGTTTCATCATAAATTGCAAAATTACTACCACTTATTTTTTGAATAGGTATTCGGTTAAAGGCATCATTTTTTAGGGCATCTTCATAATTTAATAAGTCATAGATAGTAGAAAAGCTATTATTTAAAATGTAATTGCTAATATAATTTCCAATAAAACAGAAAGCCGCTACTAAAAGGGCTAAAACCCAGAATTGAATTAAGCAAATAGTTATTAAACTTTTATTTTTCTTCATATGGCACCAATTTATAGCCTAACCCTCTTACTGTTACAATATATTGAGGATTAGTAGGATTATTTTCGATTTTACTTCTTAGGTTAGAGATATGGACCATCATAGTATTATCATCACTATCACAATAATCGCCATTAATATATTCATATATTTGGGATTTGGTAAATACGCGGTTAGGAGATTGCATAAACATAACCATCATTTTCATTTCCGTAGAAGTTAAAGGAATGATTTTATCATCTTTTTTTAAGATATATTTATCCATTTCTAAAGATAGATTTCCAACTTGAAGGATATTACTATTACTATCGGTTCCAAGTTTTAAAAAGCGGCGCAAAATGGCCTCAACATACGCCACAACTTCTAAGGGATTAAAAGGTTTTGTGATATAGGCATCGGCACCTATTTTCAGTCCTAAGACTCTGTCAGTATCAGTTGTCTTAGCGGATATTATAATAATAGGGATATTACTTATCTTCCTAATTTCTTTTATTAAGGTATAGCCGTCCATTTTTGGCATCATTATATCAACTAGGGCTATATCTATTTTTTCTTTTTTTAAGATATCAAGTGCCATTAAGCCATCACTAGCGGCAGATGTGATATAATTACTGCTTTCTAAATATAGTCTTAATAGTTCTACAATATCGGTATCATCTTCAACAATTAATACTTTATTGTGCATAAAATCATCACCCTTTAATCGTTTTTGTTAACATTTCTAGGATATTACACTTTAAATTTAAAGTCAATTACCTATTTTCATTAATTATTAGAGTTGAATAGAACAGGGATTAAAATAATCATTATTAATAATTTCTATTGTTAATTAGTATGACAAATAACTTTTTTATTAATTTTGAGAACAAATTTTTTTGTTTTGTTATTTCTATAGTTATAGTAAAATTGATTAAATGTAAAAAAATACATAAGACGGTAAGAATCTTATGTATTTTCTATTTATGCAAAAAACTGTTCATACCAAACTAAGAAGGTATAAATAGTCCAAACTTTCTTGTAACAATCCTTTTTACCTGATTTATGATCTTCTAGAAGTTTAATAATACGCTTATGATCAAATATTTCTTTAGCAACTGGACTATCAAACTTAGTCTTTATTTCGTTATATAAGTCGTCTTCTCTAATCCATTCTCTTAAAGGAACGGGAAAGCCTAATTTTTTCTTCTTATAAGCTTCATTAGGAATGCTTTTTTGAGCCGCAAGTCTTAAGGCTGGTTTAGTTGTTTCTTTATTTACTTTAGCATAACTTGGTAAGTGTCTGGCTACTTCATAAACTTCTTTATCTAAGAAAGGGGTTCTTGCCTCTAAGCCAAACATCATCGTATTTCTATCAACAGCATGTAGAAAATCTTGAACTAACCAATAGTAGTAATCAATTACTTGGCGTTTTACTAAATCACTTTTATTTTTATATTCAGCATATGTTGGTGCTACGATATCTTTAGTATTAATTTGATTTTTAAAGTTTACTATTTTTTGGGCTTCTTCATCACGGAAAACTCTTCCTAGACCGATATTATAATCTTCTAACTTACGGCCTCTTCGGTAAACAAAGTTAAAACCACGAACTTCGGGAAATAAACCAGCTACTAAGGAGGCAACATGACGAATTGGATAAGGTATTTTCATATACCAAGCTTGGTCAACTTCCTCCCGATATGATAAGTATCCTCCAAATAATTCATCGGCGCCCTCGCCTGATGTTACAACTTTAACATCTTGGGAAGCTATCTCGGCTACAAAGTATAGAGCGATGGCTGAGGGGTCAGCAAGTGGTTCGTCCATATGATACATAATATTAGGAAAAGCTTTCATATACTCTTCTTTAGTTATTTTTTTCGATTTATTTTCAATGCCTAGTTTATCGGCTAAATCTTTAGCATATTTAATTTCATCATATTTAGGATTATCATAGCCGACTGTAAATGTTTTATCAGGTTTAGCAATAGATACTAGGTAAGAAGAATCAATACCACTTGATAAGAAGGAACCAACTTCAACATCACTAATTTGATGATATTTTACGGAATTTTCCATAGCTTTTCTAATTTTTTCTACAATAGTATCCATGTCTTCATTAGTTTCATCAAATTCTAGTTTAAAGAATTGACTTTTATTTATTTTGCCATCTTTATAAAGTATTTGATACCCCGGTTCAACTCGATAAACACCTTTGAAGAAGGTTTCTTCTGTTGGGGTTGAGTTAAAGCATAAGTAACTACTTAATATTTCTTTATTTAATTCTTTCTTAAATTTAGGATGGTCTAAAAATGCTTTTATTTCAGAGGCAAACATAAAGCTATTACCAAACTTAGCATAATATAAAGGTTTTATGCCAAAACCATCACGGGCAATAAATAGAGTTTTTTGTTTAGTATCCCAGATAGCAAAGGCAAACATACCACGCAAATGCTTAGTTACTTCAACTCCCCACTCTTCATAACCATGGATTATAACTTCGGTATCACTTTTATTAGTAAATTTATGACCACTTTTTTTAAGTTCAGCTTTTAATTCCACAAAGTTATATATTTCACCATTGAAAACGATAACCAATGACTTATCTTCATTATATTGAGGTTGCCCACCACTAGATAGGTCGATTATGGCTAGACGGCGATGGGCAAGTGCTACTTCATCATCAATAAAATACCCTTCTCCATCAGGTCCACGATATTTAATGCGTTCGGCCATATCTTTTATAACTTTTTCTTTATTTTTAATTGTTTTATCAACAAATCCTGCAATTCCACACATAATTTTACTTCATCAATTACTGATGCCTTTCTTTTTTTGAATTTTTTTAATTTTTTATTTTTAGATTTTCTTTATCTTTTCTGTTTTTACTTCTTTTTTAATATTTTTATTTAAATTTGCTTTTTTATATCGATGCTTATTTTCTAACAAGAACCCGCTTTTATTTTACTTATCTGGATAAACTTTACGATAATAATCATTTTCAATAATAAGTTTACTCATGTTGATACGATTAGCAACTATCTTATTTATATTAGCAATGTAATCGCTATCTACTTCTTTACCGTCCTTGGGAACAAACTTTCCACTACTAGCAAAATAGGTTCCATAATCACTAACCCAACTTTTATTTTGAAAATAAACAAGACCAGTCTCTGTTGACAGAATATCTTTACCCATAAATAAACGAGAATCATAATCAATCCCAAACAGGTTATAAATAGTTGGCAAGAAGTCTAATTGACTTGCGGTTTTATCTATTGTAACACTTGGGGTACTAGCATTCCAAATAATTAAGGAACTATGATTTACTTCGACAGTATCGTCTCTTTTAAAAGTAGATAACTCATTTATAGAATTTATATTCATACTATACGGATAGTGATCAGGGATAATAGCAATTACTGTATCTTCTAGTTTACCTGCCTCTTCTAAAGCCTTTATTAGATTAGCAACTGCTTTATCTAGTTCAATAACACTAGCTAGGTAACCTTTAGCTTCATCACTATAATTAAGGTCTTTAACTAATGACCAATTCTTAGTTACCATGGCGTTGCCACTTCTATTATAAGGCATATGAGAAGAAACTGACACATAATAGGTTAAAAATTTTTCCGAATTAATCCATTCATTAGTTGTTACCTTAACCATTTCATCATCACTAGCGGGCCATTTATTACAATCCATAAGTTTTTCAAGACCAGTACCCTTAGCTTTAAAATAGTCAAAACCCATATTTTTTAGGTAAGTGTTACGATTTTGAAACGAAGCGTCGTTTGCATGATAGGCTTTGACATCATAACCTTCCCTATTAAAAGCGGTACCCAAACCAAAGGGAAAATAATTAGTTCCTTTCCGAAAATATTTGTTTAAATCATTTAAGTTAGCAAATAGTCCAGTTAAGTTTTGAAATTCGCCTCCAATGGTACTTAAATTGACAGGAGTATAAAAGTTGGTAAAGTTAAACCCTTCGGTAGCAAGTTTATAAAGAGTTGGGGTAATATTTTCGCGAATACCAATGGTGTTAAGGCTTTCAGC
>CAKOMH010000022.1:0-21042 GCA_934096595.1 uncultured Bacilli bacterium
AGAATGATTCAAGATTTAACAGGTGATGATATTACTAAAGTACCTTTAGATGATAAAGCAACTATGTCGATATTTACATCAACTAAGGCTTTAGGGGTAACACCAGAACAGATAATGTGTGATACTGGTACTTTAGGAGTTCCAGAATTTGGTACCCCATTTACTATTTCTTTAGTTAAGGATACTAAACCAACTACTTTTGCCGAACTTATTAAAATATCAGGTTTGTCCCATGGTACTGATGTATGGCTTGGCAATGCTCAAGAATTAATTGCTAAAAATGTTGTACCTTTTGCTAAGGTTATTGGGTGTCGTGATGATATTATGGTCGATTTAATGTATCGTGGATTACCACCATTTAAGGCTTTTAAAATCATGGAATTTGTTCGTAAAGGTCGTGCTTCTAAACCAAAAGATCACGAAGAGTGGGAAGGTTATGTCAAGTTAATGCGTGAGTATAATGTTGAAGACTGGTTTATTGATTCATGTGCTAAAATTAAGTACATGTTTCCTAAGGCCCATGCTGCTGCTTATGTTACCAGTGCTTTTAGAATTGCTTGGTATAAAGTTCATAAGCCAATCGTTTATTATGCTTCTTACTTTTCGACACGATTTGATGATTTTGATTTAGAAGTCATGGTTAAAGGCTATGATACAATAAAAGCTAAGATGGCTGAATTAATGGCTAAAGGCTATGATGCTACTAATAAAGAAAGTAGTTTATTAGAAACTTTGAAGTTAGCTTTAGAAGCTACTGCTCGTGGTATTAAATTCAGTAATATTGATATCGAAAAAAGTGATGGTAAAAACTTTGTTATTAAAGATGAGTATACTTTGATTTGCCCATTTAAAGTTTTAGATGGTCTAGGGGATTCAGTTGCTACTAAAATAATTGAAGAAAGAAATAAACAACCATTTATAAGTATTGAAGATTTGCAAAGCCGTGGTAAGGTTAGTAGTACAACAATTGACAAGTTAAGAACTCTTGGTGTCTTAGATGATTTACCAGAAACTTCACAATTAAGTTTATTTTAATGAAAATTTGTGGTATCCTTATGTTAGGAGGATAACGAATATGTCAAAGAAAGATTTAAAAAATTATAATGATAAATTATTATGTTATGCTATTTTAATTTTAACTATGGGGTTAGTTGGTGGTTCCTTTTTTATTGCAGTTGGTATGAGATGTGATTCTTTAAATGCTATTGGCTTTTGTATGATGGGTTCAGTTATTATGCTTACTTTCTTTGTGATTTCTGTTGTGATGTACTTGGTTGCAAAAAGGGAAGAACTAAAAACTTTATTTGAATAGTTAAAGTAAACTGTTAGAAGTCTTTTAGATTTTTAGCAGTTTTTTGATAACTAAATACTTGGGAGTTGTTTTTGTTTAATGGTTGTTTAAATAATTTAATAATAAATTTGAAAATAAAATTTATTACTAAGATGAGCATTAAAAAAATTATACAAAAATTATTTATTTATGATAGAATAATTATAGATAAAAGAATAGGTTGTGAGAGAATGAAAAAATTTAATGCGGAAAAGGCTTTAAGAAAAATTGAAAATAGAAAAAAATTAAAAAGTGTTTCTAAGTATGTTGGTATTGTTTGTTCTTTTTTAGTAATTGGATTTATTGGTATTTATTTTGCTTATTCAAAATTTTTTGTTTCCCAAGACACGGAAGTTGTTAAAACTACGGTTGGCGATTTTTTGTATGGTGATATAATTATTAGTTCATATATTAATGGTACTTATTCTTCAACAATTCCAACCAAAGATGAAGGATACACGGTTTCAAGTGTTAGTTGTGATAATGGGGCCACTGGTACATGGGATAATGATAAATGGGGAGTTTTAGTTACTAATCTAAGTCAAAGAACTAAATGCAGTGTTTATTTTACTAAATAATTTTAAAAGAGCTTATATTAATTAATAAATGAAGCAATAAAAAAATAGGAAGTGTGATTGTTAATTAAATTTTAACTGCTTCCTATTTTTATTTTGGTTTAAAGAATTCGGTAATGTCTATGTTTAGAGCATCGGCAATACGACCAAGATAGCTAATCGTAATATGTTTGTATCTGCTTTCATTTTCAACATCGCAAATATACTGACGGGAAATGTTAGTCATATCCGCTAAATCTTGTTGAGTTAAGTTTCTTTCTTGTCTAATTCTTTTTAAATTTTTTCTAATTAAGTTGTAATAAAATTCATCGTCATGATAATAAGTATTATTTTTCATAAATTCACCAGCAACATTGTCTAGTATTTTTTGAAATTTATATATAGTCTAGTAGCGTCTTTTTTGCTATACTTATATTAGAGGTGGTTAAGAAGATGAAAAAAATATTAATAATAGCCTTAATAATCGTAAGTGGCTTACTTATTATTATAGTTAATGGTTATAAAGAGATTGATAATAATTTATTAAGTGTTTATATGGATAATGAACGAGTAGAAAGTATTCCTGATAAGGGTAAGGGGACTTATTTAAAAAGTGTTTGCGATGATGAAAATATAAAGACGGAGTGGGATAATGATAATTGGGGATTATTTGTAAGTGGTTTAAGTAAAAAAGTTAAATGTAATATATATTTTTCAAGCGATGTCGAAAAACCTTCATGGCAAGTAGATAGTGTATCTAGTCGTAATGTTTTAACAACTGATATTTATACAGTAAGATTAGTAGGCAGTGATAATTCCAAGGTTAGTTCTAATTTAAATGTTGATGATATAAAACTTCTGGTTAGTAATTGTGATTATGCCCCAATTAAAAAGGACTTAGAGATTATAGAAAGTAGTGATAATAAAATTATCTATGAACTTAAGATACATATGTTAAAGGGTGAAGGTAATCTGGTTTTGAGAATAAATAGTGGTACTTTAAAAGATGATAGTGGTAATGAAAGTAATAGTACTGATTTGGATACGGGAATAACAATTGCAAAAAATAATAATACTAAGATATTGATATGGCAAGATTGGTACTCTGATGTAAAAAATAATATAAGTTATTATTATAGTAATTTAACTGTTGATAATGATATGTCTATAAGCACAACTGATATTATAAATGATAAATATGACATTGTGATATATTATTACCCATTTTGGCAAGGTAATATGGCTTTAAACACTTTGTATAATGCTGGAGTTAATATTATTAGTCAATATAATGATTTTACCGATGGTTTGATTATTAATGGTAATGGGAATGTAATTAGTAAAAAAGATTATGTAAATATTGATAAAGTTTTAAATAGTTCAATAACCAGATATTTTGATGAAAAGTTTACAGAGTATGATGGCGGTATAAGTCTTTGGCATTTTAATAGTAAGGCTACTATTTTATATCAAGCTACTTATGAAAATGAAACTTTTGATAAAATTGGCTATTTAAAAGAAAATGATAATATTTGGTTTAATATGGGGGTTTCTACTTTTTATAATTATGCACCAATAATTGAGTTTGCAATGGGAAGATTAGAAGAATAAGGGCTATATATAATAATGAAAAAAACTATTATGACTTATTATGTTTATATGATATAGGTATGATACTTTATTATTATAAAATAAGCAAGAATTTTTAAAGGAATATGCTGAAATTTTTTAGCAAAAATAGTCAACAAAGACGATTGACATCTATTAGATACTTTGATAAAATAACAGATGTTTTAAGGGCTTTCTTAAAACCGCACTGAAAAGGTTAGAAGAGTTTTGATACCACCTTAAGGGCGTGTCTTAAATTTATAAGGAGGGAAATTATGAAAGCAATTTTTGTAACAGGTGGAAAACAATATTGTGTTTCTGAAGGCGATGTAATTTATGTTGAAAAATTAGATGCTGAAGTTGGTAAAGAAGTAACTTTTGATGAAGTTCTTATGGCTGGCGAAGTATTTGGTAATCCAACAGTTAAAAATGCAAGCATTGTTGGCGTTGTTGAAAAACAAGGTAAACAAAAGAAAATTACTGTATTTAAGTATAAACCTAAGAAGAAATATCGTAAAAAACAAGGACATAGACAACCATATACTAAGGTTACTATTAAGTCTATTAATGTTAAATAATTATGATAAAAGTGAACTGTGTAGTATCTAATGGTTTAATTGAAAAGATAAGTATTAAAGGTCATGCTGATTATGATACTTTAGGTAAAGATATTGTTTGTGCGGCTGTATCTAGTATAGTTACAACGACAATAAATAATATAATAGCCTTAGAAAAAAATACAATTAAATACGATACTAAAGAAGGTAATGTTTGCATTACTGTTCTAAGGAATAGTGATGTTACTAACAAACTTTTAAATGTTTTAATAGATATGTTAAAAGAGTTAGCAACCGACTATCCACAAAATATAAAAATAGGAGGATTAAAATGAATTTTATGAAATTGAATATCCAATTATTTGCTCACGTTAAGGCTCAAGGTTCTACTCAAAACGGTAGAGATTCTGTTGGTCGTAGATTAGGTGCTAAGGCTAGCGACGGTGAAGTTGTTAGTGCTGGTTCAATAATCTATCGTCAAAGAGGAACTAAGATTTATCCAGGAACAAATGTTGGAATGGGAAAAGACCATACTCTATATGCTTTAATAGCAGGTGTTGTTAAATTTGAACGCTTAGGTAGAGATAAGAAAAAAGTAAGTGTATACGAAGTTAAGTAGTGTATACTTCTTTTTTTATGCTATAATTTCTTTAGAAGATATAAAGGTAGGTTAATATGTTTGGAAAAATTATAGAATTAAGAGATAATTATATATATTTAGAAAATAAACTGGGAAGAGCAGAAACTAACTTAATTGGGTATCATGTTATATTTAATGATTCTAATAAGACTTTGGTTGGCGAGATTGAAAATATTAGTATTGAGAAAGTAGAGATACTACTTATCGGAGAAATAAAAAACAATATGTATATGGCTGGGATTATAAAAAAACCTAGTCCTAATGCAACAGCTAGGATAATAACTAAAAAAGAATTAGAGTATTTACTTGGGAGTCAGGATTACAGTAATCGGAGCAATTTGTTGGTTGGAAATTCCTTGGTTTATGATGGCTTTAAAGTTACTGCCGATAAAAATCGATTCTTTAGTGGTCATTTTGCCATTTTGGGAAATACGGGTTCAGGTAAATCTTGTGCAACAGCTAGACTTTTACAAAACTTATTTTATAGCAATGATGATAAATTGCCAATTAATTCCCATTTTGTGATTTTTGATGTTTTTGGAGAATATAAAAGTGCTTTAAAAGGAATAGAAAGTGTTAATGGGTTAGGCTTTAAAAGCTATTCGACGAGTCCTAAAGAAGATGATATGCCAGTAAAAATTCCTGCTTACTTTTTAGGAGTTGATGATTTAGCTCTTTTGCTTAATGTTAATGATTATAATGTTATACCAGTAATTGAAAATACATTAAGATTAACTTATATTTTTACTAGCAAGGACCCCGATACTGTTAAGTATAAAGATTATATTATAGCTTCAACTTTAATGGATATTTTATCGTGTGGGAAACCAGCAGCTGCTATTCGTGATCAGATAATTGCCGCGTTAACCAAATTTAATACTGTAAATATAAGCTTAGATTCAATTATTCATCAACCGGGGTATGATAGAACGCTTCGTCAATGTTTGCTTATCGATAGTCAAGGTAAAATGAATGCGATTGGACCTTTAACTGATTTTATTAAAACATTCTTGAATTTTGATTTAAATGAATTAAAGATTAAACCTAATTTTATTTATACCTTAGAAGATTTACAAGTAGCATTAGATTTTTCACTACTTAATGAGGGTGTGTTAAATTCTAGTGCTAGATATGATAAGTTAAATACTTTAAAAATAAGATTAAATTCCATAATTAATAGTGAATATAAGAATATATTTGAGTTTAATGAAGTTATTTCTAAACCTGATTATATTAAACAATTTTTTAAAGCTAAAGATGGTAAAAATGCCCAGATAATTAATATTAATTTAAATGGGGTTGATGATAGAATGATTAAGATTTTATCAAAAATATATGGTAAAATGTTCTTTGATTATGTTACTAACTTGGAAAAAAGAGCTAGTTTTCCTATTCATATTGTTATTGAAGAAGCCCATAGATATGTTCAAAACGATCATGATTATGAGGTTTTAGGATATAATATTTTTGATAGAATTACGAAAGAAGGAAGAAAGTATGGAATTTTACTGGGACTTATTACCCAAAGGCCTAGTGAGTTATCCACAACTAGTTTATCACAATGTTCAAATTTTTTAGTGCTTAGGCTTCATCACCCTGCTGATGTTGATATCGTAAGTAGAATAAGTGCCGCGGTAAATAAAAATATGTTAGAAAGAGTAAAAACTTTACGCTCAGGTATGCCTTTATGTTTTGGAACGGCCTTTAATATTCCCGTAATAGTGGATATGACCTTGCCTAATCCAATGCCTACTTCAACTAGTGTAGATGTTGTTAATATTTGGTATAGTTAATACTATTTAAAAAATATTATTTGCTAGGGAATGTTATTTGAATTAGAATTATTTGAAGAAAATGTCTAGTTTATTGTCAAATGAGAATAACAATTATAAAAATAATTTTCATTTTAAATTAAGTATGTTAATATTAAAGTGAATAGAGATAACAGTTTTAAAATTACTATTCGAAATTTTAATAATTATCATAAGAGGAGGAAAAGTTATGGGATTTATTAAAGCATTTGCAGGAGCAATAAGTAGTACTTTTGCTGACCAATGGAAAGATTACTATGTTCCAAGTAGTAATGTAACCGAAACTTCGGCTGTATATCCTGCTGTATTAAAAAGTATTAACAATGGTAGAGGTGAAAATCATAAAGGCAATGCTAATATTATTAGTAATGGTAGTAAAATTGTAGTGCCTGAAAATACTGCTTTAATTACTATGCAAGATGGCGCCATTACTGGTTGCATTACAGAAGCTGGTGGTTATGAGTTTAAATCAGATGATGTAAATTCAAAATCAATGTTTGCAGGAGATGGTATTTTTGGTCAAGTAATTAAATCTACTTGGGAGAAAGTTAAGTTTGGGGGAATTCCTGCTAGTCAACAATTAGCGTTTTATGTTAATTTAAGAGAAATTCCTAATAATAAGTTTGGAACGCAATCAGAAATTTATTGGGACGATGCGTTTTTAGGAACTCAAGTAGGAGCAATAACAAGAGGTACTTATACTTTAAAAATAGTAGATCCCTTATTATTTATTAAAAATTTTGTGCCAGCTAAATATTTAGGAGCAGATGCCCCTGTATTTGATTTTGGAGATATGGATAACGATGCTTGTGAACAATTATTTAGTGAAGTAGTTGGCACTTTGTCATCAGCATTCTCTAAATATACTAATGATCCAGAAAAAGGTAATAGAATTACAAAAATTCAAGCTGACCAAATTGGTTTTGCTAAGGCAATGAGCGAAGCGGTAGAAGAAGCATACCAATGGAGGGAAACTAGAGGTTTAGAAATTGTTAAAACAGCTATTTTAGCTATTGAATATGATGAAGATACTAAGAAATTAATGAGTGATGTTAAGAAGGCTGATGCTTTAAGTGGGGCAAGAGGTAACTCCTTTATGCAACAAGCTGCCGCGCGTGGGCTTCAAAGTGCTGGTGAAAACGGTGGTGGTGCTGGTATGGCTTTTATGGGAATGGGCGCTAATGTTGCTGGAAATATGATGAATGGTTTTGTTCAGGAAAATACGCCATCATCTTATAATCCAAGTTTTGCTAATAACCAAAACAATACTCAAAATGGTGCTTCTGAGGACCCAACAGCTAAACTTCTTAAAATGAAAGAATTATTAGATGCAGGTGCTATTACGGAAGAAGATTATGAAAAAATAAAAAAACAGTTATTAGGACTATAAAAAGTGGAAAATAATAGTAAAGATATTATTAATAATAATTCTAATGATGGTGTTACAGTAATAAAAACAGATACCGGAAGTCAAAGTGGGCAAAATAAATGCCCAAAATGTGGAGCAACAGATATATCACCTGTTGCTTCAACTGGTCATTTGCGTTGTAATTTTTGTCATTATGATTTTGAAGGCGAAAAATTTACTGCTATGATGGATAATACTTGGGCATTATATGGAAAAGTTATTGGCTCTGGGTCGCAGGATATAGCTAGTAATGCTTCTGATATTGTTACTTTTAAATGTAGTAGTTGTGGGGCTGAGGTTGTTTGTGATACTGCAAGTAGTATGCAAGCAAGGTGCCATTGGTGTCATCATATCCTCTCTGTAAATGAACAAATTCCCAATGGAAGTGTTCCCGATACTTTGCTGCCATTTAAAGTTTCTAAAGAAGAAGCTGAAAGTATAATTAAAGGTTTTGTTAATAAAAGAAAATTTTTTGCTAATCCTAAATTTAAGAAAGAGTTTACAACTAAAAATGTCATGGGAGTATTTTTCCCTTATATGCTTTTAGATGTTAATTCACATGCCTATTTTCGAGGTGAAGGTGAACATCAGACTGGTACTTATCAAATTGAGGTTGGCAAAAGAGATTCTAATGGACATGCCATGAAACAAACTCTTTATAATGCTGATGTTTATCATGTAGAAAGAGATTTTGATTTAACCATTCAAGGATTGTCTATAGAATCAAATTCAAATAATTTAAATGAAATAAGTGATAAAACTAATAATGTCATTAATGCGATAATGCCTTTTGATACGGAAAATTGTGTGAAATTTAATGCTAATTATTTAAGAGGTTTTACATCAGAAAAAAGAGATGTTAATATTGACGATTTAAAAAGTACCGCTTATGAACAGTCAAAAGATATTGCCAGATATTCTTGTAATGATACTTTAGATTTATATGACCGTGGTGTATGTTGGGATACAGAAAATTTGGATATTAAAGGTGAGCAATGGACTTCGGCTTATTTGCCAGTATGGCTTTATAGTTATTTAGAAGTTAAAGGCAATAAGAAACTATTACATTATGTAGCGGTTAATGCTAGGACTAAAGAAGTTATGGGAAGCGTACCTATCCATATACCAATGTTACTTTTTGTTTCCTTTATAGTAGAGATTGCAGGTTATATTGCTACAATTTATGTTGATTCCGATTATGATTGGATATTCTTAACCTTTGGTTTTATTTACTTTTTTGTTATTTATGCTATTTATCGTAATACTAGTGCTCGTCATACTTATGAGAAAGAAACTAAACATGATATGAAAAATTTAAAGAAAATAGATAATTTTCTTCAAAGTAAAAATGAGCAGTCAAGTAGGATTATGCAAGGTGCAAATAATAATGATATTAGAGGAAAATTTCATTAAGAGGTATAAATGTTAAATGCTAGAATTGATTTTCTAGTATTTTTAAGTTTTTATTAAAATAAGTTATATTAACTATGTTAATAGGGGCGATTAATTGTTACTTTTGTTATAGATACTGATTAAAAAAATATTGATTATCCCAATATTTTATGGTTAAATAATTTTCTGGTGAGAAAAATGAATATAAAAGAAATAAATAAAAGTATTAATAATAATCCTTATGTTAATTACTTGATTAGAGATAAGAATATGATAAGAACTCAGTATACAAATGAAATTAATTTTAAAGATGCTAGTGTAATTTGTAATTTAGAAGAAATTGATTGCATGGCAACTGGAGTACTAGAAGATATTGAAACTACTATGGATAAATTGAGTGATACTGATTATGACGCTTTAAGTTTTAGTTTTTGTGGAGGCTTGGTTATTAGAAATAATAAACGAAAAACTGAAAATGTTGATGATTTATTCTTGTATCATTTAATTATTTATCCTTTAAAAAAAGTTAATGGTGAATATAGAAGAGTAAATGGTGGTAATAAAAATATCTATCAAAGTGTTTCTGGAAGTTTGGAAAAAATCATTCATTTTGAGGATTTGCTAGTTATTTTAAATAGTTTGCATATATTACCATTATATGTTGATAGGGATTATTTCAAGGTGCTAACGGAAGGTTTTTTAGGATGTGGTAAACCGATATTATTTACTTTAGAACAGGAAAAAGGAAGGGTACTTAAGAAAAATTAAGAGCTTTTTATATGCTATCTTTTTCTGTAGGAAAATATAGTGAACAATTTAGTAATATCTTTTTCTGGAGAAAAAGATAACTTACTTAATCGTATAATTATACGATTAATTTATGTTGATTTATTTAAATATAAAAAAGTTATTTAAAAAAACAGCTGAATGTGTTTGCTCGAAAAAATTATGTTAATTAGATTAAATCGAGCATATTAATGAAAAACACTTAAAAACTAAGTGCTTTTTTTTGGATTGTACTGATAATTTAATATAAATTTCTTTAAAACATTGTTTCGAGGAAAAGTTATGATACAATAACAATATAAATTGGTGGTGTTTTATGATAAATATATTAATAGTTGAAGATGATATTAACTTACTTAATATTATCAAGAAAAATTTAGAAAGAGAAGGGTATGTGGTTTATACCGCTTTAGATGGGGTATCAGGTTTAGAAGTATTTGAAAATAATCATATTGATTTAATTATATTAGATTTAATGTTACCTAAATTAGATGGATATGAATTTACTAAGAAAGTTAGAAATGAAAAAGAAAATTTACCGATTATCATGACAACTGCTAAGAGTTTGATGGAAGATAAAAGAATTGCTTTTCAAACAGGGGTTGATGATTATATGACTAAACCTTTGGAAATGGAAGAATTATTATTGAGAGTAAAAGCCTTGCTTCGTCGTAGTAAAATTTTGGCCGAAAGAAAGATTGTTATTGGAAAAGTGATTGTTGATTGTGATGCCATGACAGTTACTAGAGATAGTGAAGTTACCGAACTAACCCAAAAAGAATTTGCCTTACTTTATAAATTACTATCTAATCCTAATAAAATATTTACAAGAAATCAATTGATGGACGAGATATGGGGTTACGAATCAAATAGTGATGATCGAACTATCGATGCCCATATTAATAGATTAAGAAGAAAATTTGAAAATTATCCGGAATTTGAAATTAAGTCAGTCAGAGGTCTAGGGTATAAGGTGGTTAAAAATGAAAAAAATTAATGATGATGAGATTAAGACTAATCAAAAATTAACTTTTTATTTTACGGCTTTAGCCTTTTGCGTCTTTGCAGCTATTATAATTGCTTTAAGTTTTTTAATATTTTTGGGAAACAAAATACTGGGTTGGGATTACATGATAGATTTACATCAATCGCAATTTTGGGTTTTAGTATTTGTGGCAATCATTTTAATTGGAATTATTTCTTCAATTTTGATTGGTCGTCCTATTTTGAAGGGAATTAAAGAAATATCTAACTCGACTAAAAAGATAAGTGAGGGGGATTTTTCGGTTAGAATTAAAGAGAACAATACGAAGTTTTTAGGTCGACTTTCCCATGATTTTAATCAAATGGCTAAGGAATTAGAGGGAGTAAAAATAATAAGAAACGATTTTATTAACAATTTTTCCCATGAATTTAAAACGCCAATAAGTTCCATAAAAAATTATGCGGAAGAATTAAAAAACAATGATTTATCTAAAGAAGAACAAGATAAGTATTTAGATATAATTATTAAAGAAGCAACTAGACTTTCTAATCTTTCTAATAGTATTTTATATTTATCTAAAGTTGAAAAACAAGAAATATTAACCGATAAAACGAAGTATGATGTGGGAGAGCAAATAAGACAGGCTATTCTTTTAGAAATGAAAAAGATAGAAGAAAAAGATCTCGAATTAGATTTAGATATTTTAGATTATAAGTTAATATTAAATGAAGATAGTATTGAACAAGTGTGGATTAATATTTTAGATAATGCGATTAAGTTTAGTGATGCAGGTAAGACTATCAAAGTTACTAGTAAGATTGTAAATAATTATTATGAAGTAAGGATTAAAGATGAAGGAATCGGTATTTTAGAAGAAGATTTACCTTTTGTTTGGGAAAAGTTTTATAAAGCTGATAAATCACATTCACAAGAAGGGAATGGCCTTGGTCTTTCTTTAGTTAAAAGAATAATTGAGCTTCATAAAGGAACAATTGAGATAAAAAGTAAAGTAAATAAAGGAACTGAAGTTATTGTAAAATTACCACTTAAATAATTTCATATTCAGTTCATTTTTAAATAGTATAATGAGAGTGTTTTGGGTAGGAAGTGATTACTTATGAAGAAAAATTATGCCTATTATAATAATCCTAAGATTAATAGTTTTAAAGACTTGATGAATTTAAGCGTTAAAAAACCTAAGGATATAGCCTTTAGTTTCTTAGATAAAAGTAAGATTCAGGTTAATAAAACTTATCAAGATTTTTACGAAGATGTAAGGCTTACTAGTAATTATATAGCTAATCTTTATAATAATAAACATATTGCTTTAATTGGGGAAAACTCATATAACTTTTTAGTTTTATTTATGAGTATTGTTATTAGTGGGAATTGTGTTGTTATTATAGATAAAGATTTAGATGCTAGTGATATTAAGAAAATGCTTAAAAATACGAGTACTAATACTTGTTTTTATTCAAAAGAATATTGTGATAATTTAAGTGGACTAGTTAGTAAAATGTATCCGATTGAAGAAATAGAAAACTATAAACTAGCAAATGACTTTATAAGATTTACGAATCCTAAAGATTCCAGTGTTATCTTTTTTACTTCGGGGACAACGGGGTTTAATAAGGCTGTGTGTTTAAGTGAAGAAAATATTTGTTTTGATATTTGGTCTTTGGCTAGTCTTTTTAAACCAAATGGGGGAGTTTATGCCGTTTTACCTTTTCATCATTCCTTTGGTTTAATTACTGGAATTTTAAAGCCATTCTATTATCATGTCCCAATATTTATTAATAGTAGCTTAAAGAATTTACAAAAGGAAATGAAGCTTGCTCATCCAAATACGATGTTTGTGGTACCAGTATTTGTTGAGACTTTTTATAAAACAATCTGGGCAACAGCTAGAAAAACTAAACAAGATAAAAAGTTGAAATTAGCTATAAAATTATCTAATAGTCTTTTAAAAGTTGGAATTGATTTAAGAAAAAAATTATTTAAGTCAGTCCGAGACCAATTTGGAGGTAATTTAGAATACTTTATTTGCGGGGGCGCCTATTTAGACAGCAAATATATTAAATGGCTTCGTAGTATTGGCATTGAAATTTTAAATGGTTATGGTATTACGGAGTGTAGTCCCGTCGTAGCCGTAAATCGTAATTTTTATGGTAAAGATGGTTCAGTTGGATTAATTGGCCGCGATATGGAAGTTAAAATTATTGATGAAGAGATTTGCGTTAAGGGAAAAAATGTTATGCTGGGTTATTATAATGATTCCAAGGCAACTAAAGAAGTTTTAAAGGATGGCTGGTTTAAGACAGGTGATTTAGGTTATATTGATAAAGATGGTTTCTTGTTTATTACTGGTCGTAAGAAAAACTTAATTATTTTATCAAATGGAGAAAATATTTTGCCTGAAATGATAGAAGAAAAGTTGCTTAAAGATAAAGGCGTTTTAGAAGTTGTGGTTAGTTCTTTAAATAATCAGTTAGTAGCCTATATTTATCCAAGCGATGATTATTTAGGAAATATTACTTATTTTAACAATTTAATTTATAAATATAATAAGACCGTTCCTAAAAATCATCAGATAAGTAAGTGTATATTAAGAACGACGGAATTTAAGAAAAATAATAATCATAAGATTTTAAGAAATAAAATAATGGAGGAATAAAAAATGGAAAAACAAAAAATAATGGTTGGAGAAGTTATAAAATTAATTAGTGAAGTCTGTGAGATACCAGAAGAAAAGATTAGTGGAAAGTCGAATTTAACGACAGATTTAGAATTAGAATCTTTAGATGTGGTTACTTTAATTAGTGAATGTGAAGATAGATATCATTTAACTATTCCGGATAAAGATATTAAAACCTTACAGACAGTTAATGATATTGTTGAATATTTAAATAAATAGATATTTATTTATAAGTTTTAGTTTATAAATTAATAATTTATTATAACTTTAAGAGTTAAAAATGGATAAATTATATATAGAAGAAAATATAAGTAGTAATGATATTATCAAAAAAATTGCTTATGATAATAATTTAAGTAATTATGAGGTTTTAAAAACTAAAAATGGTAAGCCCTATTTTAGAGTAGGTAATAAAGATAATGAAATTTATTTTAATATAAGTAATAAAGATAATATAACTGTGGCTGTGGCAAGCTCTAAACCTGTAGGTATTGATATTGAAAGATTAACTTTTAAAAGTAGTGTTGTAAAACATTTTTTTAGTAAAAATGAACAAGAAATAATTAGAGAAAGTTTCGATAAAGAAAAAGATTTTACGACTATTTGGATTAAAAAAGAAGCTTATATTAAATATTTAGGTTTAGATTTAACAAGTATTAGAAAGATAGATACAACTAAATTAACTGGTTTTATAATAAAAAGATATAAAGATTATTTAATAGGAATTTTTAAGGAGTAAGAATGAATTTATTATATTGTGGTGATAGTAATATTAAAGATGGGTTATTTCTATCAATAAAATCAATTTTAAAAGTAGAAAAAGAAGTTTTAAATATTTATGTTTTATCCATGGATTATTTAAATTATAAAAAAATAGATAATGATTTTATTGTATATTTAGATGGTTTAGTTAAAGAAGTTAATAAAGATAGTTCTGTTAAGCTAATAGATATGACCGAAATTTATCAAGAAAATGAGTGCAACGCTAATAAAGACACTTTATTTACGCCTTATTGTATGCTAAGACTATATAGTGATTTAGTGGATTTACCTAGTAAGATATTATATTTAGATACCGATGTTTTAGCTTATCGAAGTTTTAAAGAACTCTATGATATAGATAATAGTAATTATGAGTTAGTTGGAGCTTTAGATTACTATGGTAGTCATATTTATAAGAAAAATCCTTTTAAAAAAGATTATTTAAATTCAGGAGTTTTACTTCTTAATTTAGATTTATTAAAAAAAGGGGATATTTTAGGGAAAGCTAGACAGATGTGTGCGACTAAAAAGATGCTTTTACCCGATCAAAGTGCTTTAAATATCTTATGTAAGCATAAATTGATTGTGGGTAGAAAATATAACGAGCAAAAAGCGATGCAAGATGATACGGTTTTAAGACATTTTACAACGACATTTAAGTTCTTTCCCAAAATTAAGACCCAAAAAGTTAAACCGTGGCAGGTTCAAAGAATGCATGATATTTTAAATTGTCATGAATTTGATTGGTTACTTGATGAATATAAGGAGTGTTTAAAAATGAAAAAGATTATACCAATATTTTTTACTATAGATGATGCTTTTGCCCCTTTTGTAAGTGTGGCAATTAAATCATTACTTGATAATGCCAACCAAGATTATTTTTATAATATTCATATTGTTAATAATGGGTTGAGTGAAGAAAATAAAGAAAAAATATTACAATTAGAAACAAGTTATAGTAAGATAATGTTTAATAACATGGATGAAAGATTAAAAGTAATAACTGATAAAAATGGAACAAGATTAAGAGAAGATTATTTTAGTTTATCTATTTTCTTTAGAATATTTATTCCGGATTGTTTTAAAGAATATGATAAGGCATTATATATTGATAGTGATACGATAATTTTAGATGATATAAGTAAGTTATATAATACTGATTTAGAAGGTAATTATATTGGGGGTTGTGTTGATACTTCTTGTTTTGGAATTAAGGATATAACGAATTATTTTACTAATGGTGTTGGCGTAGATTATCGGGAGTATATAAATTCAGGCGTTATTTTATTCGATATGAAAACATTAAGAGAAAAGAAGTTTGCTGATAAATTCTTGTATTTATTTAATAAGTATAATTTTGGAAATGTCGATCCTGATCAATCTTATATAAATGCTATTTTAAAAGGACATATTAAGTATTTAGATGGTAAGTGGGATACAATGCCTACAGAAGGTGGCAAAATAATAGATAACGCTGGTATTGTTCATTTTAATTTGTTTAAGAAACCTTGGCATTATGATAAGGTAATGTATGAAGAAGAATTCTGGGATTATGCTAAAAAGACAGCTTATTATGATGAGATAAAGAAAATTAAAGAAAATTATACAGAAAGTGACCAAAAAAAAGATGATGATAGTCTAGAAGCAATGCTAAAAAGATGCCGAGAGATTGTTCAAGATGAAGTAACTTTTAAAACTGTCTTTGATAGTGGTAAGGAAGATAGATTATAATGATAATTGGTGGGTCAAAAAAAGATGTTATTAAAAATATTGAACAGAATGTTTTAGATAATGAATTAAATAAAAAGGTTGAAATTAATGATGCTTCTTTAACTGATGAAGAAATAAGTAAATTATTAGATACTTTTTATAAAAATAAAAGTAAAAAAATAAGATACGGGATTAAACATGCTCTAGCTAATATGACGGTTAGTAAATATATGAAGATGTTGGATAAAGATATTGAGATTAAGGGAGCCGAAAAACTTAAAAATATTGATTTAAGTAAGGGAGCAATTATTACTTCTAATCATTTTAATCCTTTAGATACTTTTATTATTAGAAAGTTAGTAGAAAAAGTTTTAAAGAAAGATTTATATATAGTTATTCAAGATACTAATTTAGCCATGTCAGGTAGTTTAGGTTTCTTAATGAATTATTTAAATGTTATACCAGTTAGTAAAAGTCCAACCTATTTAGCGGGAACTTTTAAAGAAAATTTAAGAAAAATTTTAAATGCGGGGAATATTGTTTTGATTTATCCGGAAGAAGAAATGTGGTTTAATTATCGTAAAATAAGACCGTTAAAAAGAGGGGCTTATCAGTATGCGGCTATTTTAAATGTACCGGTAATTTCCTGTTTTACTAAAATAAATGATACGGATATTTTAGATAATGAAGAGTTTAATAAGACAACTTATGAGTTAAATGTTTTAGGTATTTTATATCCCAATGGAGAGGTTAGTCCAAGAGTAAATAGTATTAATATGTTAAATGAGGATTATGAGTTAAAAAAGTTAGCTTATGAAATGGCTTATCATAAAAAGTTAGAGTATACCTTTGCAGCTTCGGATATAGCGGGATATCGTTGGAATGAAATTTAATATAATAAAAACAATAATTGGTTAAATAAAATGACTGATTATTGTTTTTTTAAAAGTATAAAAATTTATTAACACCAAATACTTGGAAGATTAGTTTAAAAAATATTAAGGATATCATTTCTAATCCTACATTAAAAGAAGAATGCTATTCTCTTTTAATTTGGAAGTAGTTAATATTTTTTGGGGGCTAGACTGTAAAAAATGCAAGATTGCAAATTAAATTTGTTAAAGAATTAACATTTTAAACCTTGATAAGTATTTCTTTTAACCATTTCTTTGTCAATGTCATTTAAAACACAAAATTTTTTTAAAACCCAATCAGGGGTGATTAAATCTTCCTTTTTAGGATCACCTGTAAGACGATGAATAACCATTTCAGGGCGTAAGTATTCTAATTGAGAGATGACGATATCGATATATTCTTCCTTGGTTAAAATATGAAAAGGCTTTTCTTGATACATATCGGCTAATTTAGTATTTTTAATTATATGAAGCATATGGATTTTAATGCCTGATACGCCTAGAGAGTTAACATATTTAGCAGTATTAACCATCATTTCTTTAGTTTCATTAGGAAGACCATTAATAATATGGACAACAACATTAATATTATTTTGGACTAGTTTTTTTACACAATCATCAAAGTTTTTTAAATCGTGGCCACGATGAATTAATTTTAAAGTTTCATCATACATTGATTGTAAACCTAATTCAATTGTAAGATTAGTTCTTTTGTTTAAATCAATTAAGTATTCTAGACAATCATCTGATATACAATCACTTCGGGTAGCAATGGATAAACCAATGACATTGGGGATTTTTAAGATGGGTTCAAACTTGGATTTTAAAATTTCCACAGGTGCATAAGTATTAGTATTAGCTTGAAAATAACCGATATAATAAGCGTCTTGCCATTTATGTTCCATAACATTTTTAACAGTATCAAATTGCGTAATTAAGTCATCTTCTTTCATACCAGCAAAATCCCCACTACCTAAAGGAGAGCAGAAGATACAACCGTAACCATCTTTTTTATTGGGACAGCTGAATCCCGCATTTAGAGAAACTTTGAATACTTTTTTACCATACTTAACTTTATTTTCATAATTAAGAGTATGATATCTTTTATTATCTAGTGTGTATTTAAATTTATTTTCCATGTGCAATCACCTAGAAGTAGTTTATCACAAATAAGAAGTATTTCTAGTAAAAGTTATTTTGATATAGAAAAATAAAATGTTTTTTTAAATGATGTTGATAATTTCAAAGTAAAATAAAGAATCTTAATATAATTGATTTCTTAATGAACGATGATTTTTAAATTAAAAAAAGAGCTGATTTTAACTATTCTTTGAAATTAAATATTTGATTTAGAATAGTCTTCAGTTCTTTTTTATTGACATAAGTCATCAATAATATTTTTTGAATCTTTAACGATATAGTAATCTTCTATGTAAGTATTATTAGTATTACTGTTAATTTTATGACATTTTACAATATCAATATGATTATTTAAATAGTATATTTTAGTACCACCATCATTTAAGCCATCTACTTTTTTAATGTTATTAAGCATATTATCGAGATTAAATAAATTATCTTTTAAAGCGATGCTTAAATCGTAACTTTTACCAAATTTAGTGACATACTTAGTATCTTTAAATTCAGAATAAACTTTTCTATTATCATTAAAAGTATAAATTACTTGATATTTGGGACTATCATTTAAAACTTTTCCAGCAATTTTGTCTTTTTTTATTAAAAATAAAATTCCTCCTAAAACTACTAAGATAATTAAGATAGAGCCAGTGACAATAAAAATATTCTTTTTCTTTTGCATATAAACCTTTTTAAACCTTTCTAAGTTCATTATATCATGACTGGGGGGGGTAGACAAGTATTAAAAAATAACAATAAATGAGAACTTGTATTAGTCTAGAAATCTGATACTAACAACTTATCATTTTTATTGAAAAAGAATTTTTAGTTTGCTATACTTAAAATTAGAAAGAATAGGGATGTTAATTGAGTACTTTAGGAAATCATTTTTTACCAAATATGAATAATAGGATGACTAATCCGAAAGCGGTATTTAAAGGGAAAAATTATCGTATTAGTATAATTAGTGATATGATACTTCGTCTTGAATATGATGAAGAAGGTGTATTTAATGATTATTTAACGGAAAATATTCAAAATCGAAATTTTCCATTACCGCATTTAGATGTTCAAGAAGACCATGCTACTTTGATAGTAAATACTAAGTATTTTCGTTTACAGTACTTAAAAGAAAAGCCGTTTAAAGGTAGTCTTTTTGCTCCTGATTCTACCCTAAGAGTTAATGTTTTAAATTCTCAAGCTTACTGGTATTATGGAAGCGATGAGGCTAAAAATGTCGCTTGCTTAAAACCTAATTTAGATTTAAAAAAAGAATTTATTTTTGCAAGTGAGGCCTTAGACGCTTCAGAAAATAAAGATGATAAGACCAAAGAAACGGATGAAAAAAAGAAACAAAAAGATGCTAAAAAAGCTAAAGATAGTTATAAAAAAGCGAAAAATAATATTTTTGAAAGACAAAAAAGTTTATATTCATTAGATGGTTTTAGTACTTTAGATGATTCTAATAGCATGATTATTGATGATAAAGGGTATATGGTACCAAGAACCCATAAATCAATTGATATGTATGTTTTTGTTTACAACAAAGATTTTCGATTATTTTTAGGAGAGTATGCTACTTTAGCGGGAAGATGTCCATTAATACCTAGGTATGCTCTTGGGATTTGGTGGTATAAAGATGATGTTTATACTTTTGATAATGTCCGAAAGTTAGTTTATGATTTTAATAGTCATCATATACCTTTAAATGTTTTAGTTATGGGAAGTAACTGGCATATTAAAGATCCTAATGATTTAAAGAAATTTAAGAGTGGTTTTACTTTTAATCGCGATAAACTGGGGACTTTAAGTAACTTTACGACCTTTTTACATGAAAGGGGTATTCGTCTTGGCCTTAGTTTAGACCCAACGGAAGGAATTCATCCTCATGAGTTTAAGTATCGAGATTATGCTAGTGAACTAGGGGTTAATGATAGTCAGGATTTACCTTTTAATGTTTTAGATAAGAATGTTGTTGCCGCTTATTTAGATAAACTTATTACGCCATTATATAATGAAAATGTTGATTTCTTCTTTTTAGATGTGCGTACTAAAGATAAAAGAGTGATGGATGCCTTAAACTATTATCATTATAATGATTATAAAAAATTTACTAATTATCGAGGAATGATTTTGGCGCGTCCGGCCTTGCTTGGGGCATTAAGATATCCGATTCTTTATACGGGCGAAACCGAGGTAAGTTGGGATACTTTAAAAAAATTACCTGAGTTTATTAGTAGTTCTTATAATTCAGGCCTTACATGGTGGAGCAATGATATTGGGGGGTTTAAAGGGGGTATTGAAGATAGTGAGTTGTATCTAAGATATGTTGAATTTGGTACCTTTAGTCCCATATTTAGATTTGCTTCTTCTTATGGTCATTATTATAAAAGAGAGCCATGGAGGTGGAATAATCAGGTTTTAAGAGTTGTTAAAGATTATTTAAATTTAAGAATTCAATTATCAAGTTATTTATATGCTGAAGGATATAAGTATTATAAGTTAGGTATTCCTATTTTTATGCCTTTATATCATGTGGTTCCCACGATGATTGATGAACCCGATTATAAGAATGAATACTTTTTTGGTAGTGAACTTTTAGTATCCCCAATTACAACGAAAAAAGATATAGCTATGCAACGCAGTGTAGAAAAGATTTATTTACCGAATGGCACTTGGTATGATTTTAAGACGGGTAAACGATTTAATGGTAATACTAGATATGTTATGTTCTTTAACGATGAGGATTATCC
>CAKOMH010000023.1:0-20820 GCA_934096595.1 uncultured Bacilli bacterium
ATATTTAATAGCATTAAACATCTGATGAAAATTATTAACTAGTTTATCAACATCAACTTCTTTATATTTATGTTTATCTTTTATTATGTTAAAGATATCCAAACCTTTTTGGCTATTAATTAATATTCTAGTGGTTCCAATATCATCATCAAAATTTTCATCATATTTATTAACATCAAAACAATCCCAAATAGTAAAGTCTGATATGTGATTTTGCTTTTTAAAATGACAATTATAACATGAAGGTCTGCAGGCTATATTTGAGAAAAAAGCCCGCAAATAAGGATCTGAATCTATACCATTTTTATACAGAATTTCATTATCATTTTCTATTGTAAGATTAGAATATTTATATCCATAAACTTTTTTTCGAAAATATGCCTTAGTTGCTTCATTATTATTGTTTCTAAATTCAATATATTTTTGCCACACTAACGGACTTGGAACTGCTCTGCAAATTACATCGACCGTTACTAAATTAGGATATTCTTTTCCTAAGAAAGATTTTAATCCTTCAATTTCACAAACTGTACCACTATATAAAACTAGTTTATTATCCGCTAAATCTTTTTTTACCATCTTGAATGTTTCATTTTTATCACTTTGAACATATTTACTATTTCTAAACTTATATAATTCTTTTTTAGAAGTTACTCTTATGTTTTTTACATAAAAGTCTTCCATAGCAACTCCATATACAACACCATTTTTATCCAAGATGTATTCTGCTAAAGCCGTATATACTCCACCAGATGTACTTTCTTTTCGGATTTTATCATCACCATATTGAAATATAAATCCTTTTTGTTTAAATTCATTTAATTTAGCTTTATTTAATATTGGACATACTTTCTTACACATTCCACAATTAACACATTTTTCTTTATCTACTTCTGGATATAGAAAGCCTTCATTATCTCTTACCATCTTAATAGCATTTTTAGGACATACAGAATAACAAGCAGTACAACCACAGCATAAATCTTTTTCTTCTATTTTAACAAATTTATCTTTTGTTTCTTCTGTTTTATAAGTAATTGAATTTAATAACCATTCTTTTGACTCTTGTCTTATTTTATCAATATTTTTATTAACTTTACTATAATTAATTTTATATTTAATAACTGTATCTACATCTTCATTACCAGTTAATATTCTATTTTTATCAACACCTGCTAAATCTAATAAAGAATCTATTCTAGAATTAGTAGACATTTTATTACTTTCACTATATCTTCTAAAATCAAAGAAAGTCTTATTAAATAATAAACTAAATACCGTTCCATGAAATGAATCTGTACAAACATATTCAGCATTTTTTATTAAATTAATCCATTCTCTTGGTCCTATATCATATGGAGTTATATCAGCAAATGTATCTGAATACTTAACATATTCATCAGCATGATTTAATGAAACTATTTTATAACCAGTCTTCTCTTTTAGTTTTTCAGCAAATTTACGATGTTCAATATTACTTCCTAAAAAATAACATAAAATATACTTATCAGGAATAATTCTTTCTTGAACAGCCTCTTGTTCCCATTCTTCTTTGGTTAAAAGAATAGTTGGATCACATACTACTTTTGATGAAATTCCATATTCATCACATATCTTTTTACCGGATTCTTCTCTTACTGATAAGTAATTTATTCTAGATAAGAACTTTTTATATTCATCAGTATACTTATCAGGAATTTTAGAAATACCAAAAGATGTAGCATAACTTATTTTATTAATATTATCTGAAACCCAGTTTAATGTATAATAATCAGAAACAACATTAACAGGTAACCATAATTGGTCAGAACCTACTATAACATCAGAATACTTAGCATCAGCCATCTCACTTAAAGATTTATAATCAGGACAAGAAATAGATAAATTAAATTCTTTTCTAAATTCTTTATACTTAGAATCTCTAATACTAATATTCTTTCCTAAATCTTTCACTATTTTTTTATCTAGTTTTAATTTCATCATTCCAAATTTAGATTTTATAAATTTAAAATTAAATAATTGAGAAGCATAATATTTTCTTTTTCCTTTTTTAAAATCAATATTATTATCTATATTAATAGTTTCATTAGGAATATTATTATTGTCTAATATTTTTTTAGTAGCATAAGCCTGTAACATACTGCCATAGTTATTTTTAAAATAACAAGATACTATTCCAACTTTTTTCATTTCCCTTCACCACCATTATTATATAGATTTAAGTAATATTCTTCTAATTTCTTTGCTTCTTCTTTAATATTAAAGTTTTTAGCCGTCATTTCTTTAGAAGTATCTATTCTTTTATATTTCTTTACATCATCTAAGATATTATTTGCCCACTCTTCTGGCGTATTATTTAATGACATAAATTTAGTTATATCTAATACTTTAGTTTCTTTAGTCATATCATCAGATAAATAACATAATAAACCTGATGCTTGAGCCTCTACTCCTACTACTGGTAACCCTTCATATAAAGAAGGAAGTAAGAATACATCAAAGGCTTGATATAATTCATTAGCATCATTTCTTTGTCCTAAGAATTTAACGCTATCATCTAGGTTTAATTCTTTGACTTTATTTTTAATATCTTCCATTAAAGGACCTTGTCCCGCAAGTAATAAAATAGAATTATTATTCTTCTTATGAATCTCATTAAATATATCTATTAAATAATCATGATTCTTTTGAGCAACAAATCTACCAATATGTCCAATTACTAAGGTATCATCTTTAATACCAAGTTCTTTTCTTTTCTTTTTTCTTAAAGCTTCATTATATTTAAACTTATCTAAATCAATAGCATTATTTAGTAAATAAACATTACCTTTATCATATTCTTTATTACCAAATAACCATCTTCCCGCAAGTTCTGAACAGCACATATAATCAGTGGCGAATACTTTACTAAAAGGTCTTAATACTTGTTTCATTAAGTTTTTCTTTTTTTCTTTTTTATTAGTTGTACTATGACTATGCGCTATTCTTACGGGAACCCCAGCACATTTAGCCGCAAATAAGCTAAATACCGATAAAGTATTAATGTTTGAATGAATTATTTTATAATTACCTTCTTTTAATACTATTTTTAATTCTTTATGATATTTAAAAGGTTTACTATAAGAAGGTATTATAATAACTTTTCCACCCATTTTTTCAATTTCTTCATAAGGAATATTAGTTGAATCTTCATCACATATAAAATCAAGTTGAACTTTATTTTTATCAATATTTCTATAATAATTTATGGTAACAGCCTCAACGCCGCCTCCAACATAGCGACCTATGACGGAGGCGACCCTTATTGGTTCTTTAGTTTCCATTACATCTACTTCCTTTACTACATAACATATAAATTAATAAATAAATCTTTTAATATTATACTAACTATTTATTCAAAGTCAAAGAAAAAATAAATAATTAGTTAAAAAAAGAAACATTTCTTATAACTATTACTATATTACCACATATAGTAAATAGTTTCCATAAGAAATGCTTTTATTATTTATTTAACTAATATTAAGAAAGCTTGTTATCTGTTCTTTAAAATGTTCCTTATTTTTTACATGTTTTAATGCTTTTTCAATTAAGTCATAATTATCCTTATTTAACGGTATTTTAGAAAAATACTTTTTAAGAGTAAATATTATTTCTTCATCACCTTTCAAATCAAATTCATGAATAAACTTTCTTTTAAATTTAAAATAATTCTTAAAATCATTCGATGTTTCTTCAGAAATATCACTTTCATGTGCGGATTGCAAAGATCCGGCTTCTAATGCTGCCCCTTCCTTCCATTGGTCAATAGTAGCACTCAATTCAGTACTTTCATTGATCCAATAAACAATTGCTTCCCATTTAATATATCCCTTTTTACCAATACAATCATAAAAAACATCGTGATCTAAAGGTTGATCATTAAAATTAAACGAATCATCATAGTCATCTTTATAAGCTATTTTTTTGTCTGCTACTTTCCATGCTTCAAAGTATATTTTAGGGGTAATATATGCTTTAGAAATATTTGATTGAATTTTTACTCTTTGCACAATATAGCCATTATTTTGCTTACTGCCAACAATATTATTAACATTCCACTTTATGTCTAACCGACAGCTTAGATAATTTCTTTCATTAATTTCTCTATTTTTTTCTTTATTAACAATAGTATAATATTTTAATTTTTTATTATTAGTCATTTTCATTTATACTGTCACTATATAGTTTTGATTGGTATGGCATTTCATATATGACATTAATAATCATACCAATAAAACTAATTAGTTGTTCTGCTTCCCTTCTATTAAGTATTATAATTTTGTGATTAGCATCATTTCCTTTATTTCTAATAGCATCAATCCATACTTTACAATTAATTGGAATATAACTGTTTTTATCTAAGTAATCAACATAATCAATGAATTTAAGACCTTCTTTAGCACCACAATCTACCGCTATATGCATAAGTAATTTTCGACAGCACATCCCGACTGATGTATAGGCGTTTATTGACATACATCTCCTAGCCTCTTCATATAAATCATAAACGCTTTCATCTTTAAATATTGCTTTTTCAAATGGCCTGCCAAAAGAATTGCCAGGTGTTTGCTCTTCAAATTCAAAGTATGTTGGTTTATTACATTTATGACAAATATAAATATATCCAAGTTCTGCATCTTCTCCAAATCGCTCTATATAATAACCTTCATTGGAAGCTATGTCACTTCCACAATATCCACATTTGTAACTTTTACTTTTTAATTCGCTTAAATCAGCCCACAATGCATTATCTCTATCCATTTTTATAACCTCCAATAAAATAATACAATATTCTTAATTAATTGCAATCTTTTTTTATATTAATTTTATCTTCCTTAGTACACAATTCGTCATTTATTTTTATAATTATTAAGATAAATATTTTTAAAAATTTTATATAATTAGCGTAATGAATTTTTTCATCGCCACTCGGTTGTGTTCCATGACTATACATATTCCTTAAATCTAGTGAATTATTGAATTCTGATTTATTTAAACAATAATTTAAATAACTACATTCTATTCTAGAAAATAGCGATTCTTCAAATTCAAGTATACCATTTTCTACTAAATTATTAACTTCATTTCTTTGTATTTTACTTAATTTCCAATAACATACTACTTCGTTATTATTTAAATCTCTTGATATTTTTATTTGTGTAATATTTCTAAAACGAATAAATTCGTTTTCATCCAAAGTCAAATACTTTTCTTCCAATAAACATTCTAATGTTTTTTGGTCAATTCTATAAAAATCTTGCTTTTTAAGATTTTCATGCATAATTAGGTCATAAAAGCTACTATAACTTTTATGACATTTTTTAGAATGTTTTAACATTGATTGATCAGAAAAAAAATAAAATAATAATTCATCACATTTTTTTCCTGATGAATAAACATACTTGTTTGGCAGTAAACTTTTTATGTCTTTAAAGAAAGTATGATTTGATGATATTTGAAGTAGCTCCTGATCAATAAAGCCTTTATTTACATAACAGTTAAATTGTTTTAAACAATAATCGATTTCTGGTAATATTGTTCTACATTTTTCTAAATAATTTGAAGATGATGATGGCATATTAATATAAAAGTTATTGATTTTAAATTCTTCTTGTAAATATGTCGCGAAAAACCACGAAATGACATCTTCCAATCTTACTTCTAACTTTTGTAATTGTGTGTAATACAAAGCCATTTGTAAATCAGAAAGACTATCTAGTTTACCAAATGCAGCGCTTAATAAATAATCATGTTTTGAATGCATAAATAATTCACTTTCAAAGATTGACATATCTTTTCTTTTATTTACCATTGTCCAACGCATCTGATTATCAACATACTGAAAAAGATATATAAAATTATTCAATAAAGTACTGTAATCATTTATATTTTCCTTAATCCAACTCAAATCATAAGCAAAATCCCAATTACATCCATTACATTTATATTTAACTGGCTGGCCTAATTTTTCAACAAATCGTACTGTTGTTGTCATTTTTAAACCAGAATCTCGTCCAAAAATTTCATCTTCTATTGCAGATGCTTTATGTTTTGCTAATAATTTAGTACTATCAGATACACTTAATTCTGATGTTGATTTAATATCCGCTACAATTCTTAAGTAGTTTAAGTTACTTTTTTCTTCGTTAATATAATTTATTATTATTTGTTCTTTATCTTCATTTGTTAGGCTTTTTGGAAAAAATTTATGTTTATAATTTGCATTATTTCTTACTTCATATTCACTTAGTAATAATTCAGCGCTATTCTTTTTTTCAATCAAAGTTTTTCTTATTACTTGATCATAGCATTTTACTAAATCCTTAACTTCAAGGATACTATTAATATCTGTTGCTCTTCGATTTATAATTTTAGTAAATGCATCATCATCGATTCTAGTATATATTTTATATTTGCTAAACACTTCAAAAAAATCATCTATATAATTTAATTCAACTTCATCCAAAATAGTCATTATATTATCTTTATTTATTTTCAAGCAAAATTTATTGATCAATTGCTGCATTATCTTTTTAGAATCTTGCCAATTTTCATCAATTTCATTACCGTGTGATTTTACAATATCGTTATTTAAAAATTTTAATATGTTATAAAATTCCAAAATATCATTAATATTACATTCTTTTTCTTTTATATTTTTAATTAGACTAAGAGCTCTATTAAATTCCTCAGAAAAAGAAAAATCGTTACTTGAGTAATACTTAATTCTTTCCATTTTTTCACCTTCTCTACTCCCAAAAAATTTGCAACTTGATTTTCTTGATTTTTTATGTTCTGACTTTAATTTTCATCGAATTTTGCACTCACCATCATGTAACATAACTAATTTGGAATTAAAAGTACTTATTAAAATTTTTCTTATTTGCATGTCGTTTCTACTTTTTTGTTATTACTTAATCAAAGTCATAAATTTTATCATAAGTTATTATATTATTTCTTAAACTTTAAGTCAAAAAAATTCTACTTTCCATAAAAAACCTATACCACAATATTAATTTATATGATACAATAACTTTGCTTTAAGTTAATTAATTGTAGTTTGGGGAGTGTTATTATGAATGGTGAAGCAACATTAGAAAGTACTAATTCTTTATCTATTAGAAAGACATTATATTTTATAATTAAAAGATTATTTGATATATTTTGTTCTTTAATAGGATGCATATTCTTATTACCTATAGCCCTTATCGTTAAAATATCCTATATTTTAAATAAGGATTATGCTTCTATCTTCTTTAGTCAAGATAGAATTGGTAAGAATGGTAAAACTTTTAAATTTTATAAATTTAGAAGTATGGTAGTTGATGCTGATGAAGTATTAAAAGAAATATTAAAAAATGATAAAGAGGCTAGAAAAGAATATAAATTAAATAGGAAATTTAAAAACGATCCAAGAATTACTAAAATGGGTAAAATTCTTAGAAGAACTTCTTTAGATGAGTTACCTCAGTTAGTAAATGTCTTAAAAGGTGATATGTCTTTAATTGGTAATAGACCATATTTACCAAGAGAAAAAGAAGATATGGGACAATATTTTGATACAATAGTTAAAACCAAACCTGGTCTTACTGGTTATTGGCAAGTAAATGGTAGAAGTAATACTACTTTTGAAGAAAGATTAAAATTAGAGGAATATTATTCTAATCATGCTAGTCTTAAGATGGATATTAAGATATTATTTAAAACTGTATATGTAGTGCTATTCCATAAGGGAGCAGAATAAAAAATAACGCATAGTCAATATAAGACATAAGTGTTATTTTTTAATTTTCATCATCATTTCTTTAAAAACAGGATGTTTTTATCATATTTCTAATTTATTAAACACTTAAACTTTCGGAAGAACCGCTATAAAACTAAATGCTTTTTTATTTATCTTCCTTTTCTATTTTATACTCTTCACTCAGCAAATTTGGAAAATTAATAAAATCTTTTAATTGATGACGGTTTGAATTGAATAAATATTCTGCTTGACCTTTGTTTGACTTAAGTATTGATGTATTATGCAAAGTGGATTCATTTATCGACTTACTTTTCAAGACTTCTTCGGAAGCACCTTTTGAAATATAAAAGTGCTCTGAATATTCAATAACAATAAAACTTATAAGTCTTAATTGTTCAGCCAATGATAATTTATTAAATTGATTTTCAAACTTTTTATATTTCGTATCGTCCTTATGTCTAAAAAGCATTATTACGCTTTCATTTTCCAAAGGAAATATACATATATGTATATATTGCATATAAGCATCTTTATCGAGAATATTATTTATTATTCTTCCATTCAAATCTCCATATAAACAAATAGCACCTTGAAAAGCAATTGGAACAATATAATTACATTTATACCAAAAAATTAATTTAGAACCACTTTTCAAATCATTTTCTTTAATTGTTTTAAACCTTTTTAAATACATTTTTAAATCTCTTATATTCGTTTCTTTAATATATTTATATTTTTTTGCATTATCTAATAAAAGCCTATCACCTGAAGCTATAGAAACCATTTGTTCATAAAATTTATTACAATATCGTTCCTCATAAATTAAATTTAAAACATTTTTAATACCAATTTCTGCCATCATTTTATTTGTTGGCTTTGATATTATATTTTCAATATTTTCATAATCTTGAAAAACCTTACTGTCACACTCTCTACATATTAATTTAAATATTCCAGTATTCTTTATTCCACTTTCCCCATCAATTACTTTCATTTCTTCAAAAATACCATAATGAAAAGTATTGTAAATCTTTCCTTTTCTTGCAATGTTTTTTAAAACAAATTTAGGTACCGTATGGGATAAGCAAAAACCAGTTACTTCTTTATTACAATAAAAACAATACCCAAGCTTAGCCGATTCTTTAGCCTTTTTTAAAGCATCATAAAATTTAATTCTTATATCCTCATAATTCATTAAAAACCTCCTCAATTTTAGTGAAAAATAATATAACCATTAAAAAATTCGACTTATCATCAAGGATATTTAAAATTTACTTTAATGGCAAAAAACTTCTAAAAACAAATAATTATTAATCATTCAAACTATTTCTATATTCATTCAAATAGCATTTAACATCATTATTTGTACTATCACCTAAATCATTTGAATTATCATGAAAAGCCTCATCTATACTATCTGAATAATCATCATAATCAAAATTTTTTTCCAATGTTAAAGCCTTCAAAAAATCATCATCAATTTCTATATTTTGTTCAACTCCAACTTTTTTTATCCAATCAACTCTTTTATCAAAATAATCATCATAAATTATTGATAAACTCTCTTCATCGCAATCAAATTCATCATATTCGAGATCTTCTATTTCTGAATTAATAGCATAAATACAATCATCAGATATTTTAAAACCTATGTTTTCAACTATTTTATCTTGCATTCCTTCTGAAAAAAGCGAAAAGTTTTTCAAAATTCTTACTAAGATTTCTGAAGCACTAAAATACATATCAATATCTATAAATTTCGATATATTATTGGAATTTGAGATAAGTTCTATAAATTTTTCGTCTTCTAAATTATTCTCATTAATGTAACAATTAACACTATCACTTAAGTAATTTGATTTTTTTATTTGTTCAAGATAATAATCAAAATATTTTTGATTATTGCATACAGTACTTTTATCAATCTCAGCAAGCAGTGTCAAATCATCTAAATTAGTTTGTATTGCTTTATCCATTTTTGTTGAATCAGAAATTTTTTCGTTCATCATAATTCCTTTTAAATAGTGTTTATCATTTATAATTTCTAAATAATTTTTCATATCATTAGAACCATTGAATTTTCTTCTAAAATAATCCATAATACCGGGATTAATGTATTTCAACGCAAAGGTACTACTACCATTTTTAACTTTTTCAAAAATATTGATGAAATTTTTTTCTATTTTTTTAATAGTTGTCCTAACATCACTCTCTAACAATCCAATTTTTCTAGAATATTCATATAATGTTGACAAGTCACATTCAATATAATACTCTGGAATTAATAAATATATTATCTGCAATACTTTCAAATCACAACTTTGCAAATTATTTAAACAAAAGTCATCATATAAACTTGTTGGATTATCAAAAACTTTCTTAATTGTAAGGTATAAACACTCACTTCCATTATAAAATTTTAAAGCTTCATCTATTAATCTTGGATTAAAAGTATCATGAGAAATTAATTTGAAAATTTTTGTATCTTCAAATGATTTGTCAAAATCATCGAATAAAGCCTTAATTAATTCTACATTAACAGTATTTTTTTGAAAATGTTTAATTAAAATTTTTGCCTTTTCAATAGCCGAAAATGGTTGCATCTCCTTGATATAAGTTTCAAGATTTAAATATTTAATTTGACTGTATTTCTGTTTTGCTTCGTTATAAATATTAATTCTGGAATTTACGATTATTTTAAAACTATTATCATTTCTTTTAAAAAGAGCTTCTAACTCGTTTTCTTTTAACTTTTGCATAACATTTTCTTCATTTGAGCCAAATATATCATCTATAAAAAGCACTGCTTTTTCTTTCCCATTATAGTTTTCAAATGACTCTTTTAAAGTATCAGAAAAGTACAATAATTTATACCCATCTTCAAGAAATTTTCCAACTAAATATTTACATGTATATGTTTTTCCAACCCCTGGGCTTCCTATTAAAACAAGTTTATTAGCACTGTTTAATCGCTCCAAGCATTCATAGGTTGTCTTAGTTGGCACAAAATTTTCACAAACTGCTTTAATGTCATTTAAAATAAAATTTTTAATAAATTGGTTGTAACCATTCGTCTCTATCTTTTCGAATTTAACCGGTAGCATTAAATGATCTTCAAAATATTTATAAACATCATTTACTATATCCAAATCCTTTATTTTTTCGATACATTTGGAAAAATTCATAATATTTTCTTCATTTAAATTACAGCTTTTTAAAGTTTTTTTAGTAGGTATGTAATCAGATGACAAAAAGAAAAAAACTATTTTATAGTTGCCAGCATTGTTATCAATTGTATCTCTTATCTTTTTAGAACTAGTTTCAGATGTAATTTGAATTCCAAGCGTTCCCTCACTATTTATTAAGTCAATGTTTGCATAATTAACCTTATCATCATTGCAATTCTCAAAATCGCCATATCTAATTATTTTCAATAATTCACAAATAAAATCTTCTAAAGAAATATTAAGATTAGTAAGTCCCAATGAATTCTCTATTTTTATATTGGTTTCAATCCAAGTATAGTACCTACGAAGTTTTGCTTTTATTTCATCAATTTCTATCATTTTTATTACCACCTTTAAAAATAAATCTAATATATAATTATCTCTTAATATAAGCCATTAAATATATCGCTTATTAATAGTTATAATTATAGCAAAAGCGGTGCATTCAATCAAAATGACACCACTTTACTACATTCAAACATTATAAACAAAGACCATCAAAATCACTTTTTATTTGATGTATTCGTGGTTTTTGTTTCACTTCTAACATTTATTCCAGGCAATGTTGGACCAATACTTATTTTGGTATCGCCACTAGTATTTCCACTGCTGTTAGAATTATTATTACTTGAATATTGAATATTAGCCATAATTACTTCTCCTTACCTCATCGCATAAAGGATAACAAAACTAAAAATAATTGTCAATACTATAAAACAAATTAAAAGTGAACAAGAACAAACCAAAAATTTTGCTTTAATATTATTGATACGAAATAATGATAACGACATCTCGTCTAAATCAGTTATTCTCTGGTCTAAAAATCCATCGCCATCAACATATGTTTTTAAATTATTGTTCACAAAATCTAATAAATTTCTACCTGAATTTGGCTCACTTTTTTTATAAGGCCAATTTGTTAAAATTGCACAAAATAAACTTATTAATAAAATTAAACATAGAATAAAAGACATACTAACAATCATAAGATTATAATCTTGCAAGTTCTCCAACAATTTATATACTAATTCCATAAGTACCGCTAATACTATAGAAATAGAAGTTAAAATTGAGTTGGCGATATTTCTTAGATTATCTTCTCGACGGCATTCAGATAAATAAACATTCTCAGAGTGCTTTATAATTTTATACTTTACAGTTTTATTTTTATTCATTTTTCCTACCATAATTTCTAATTAATTTGATTAAATATAAATATTTGTGACAATCGATATTGCCATTACTTCCGTTATTTAAAACTCATAAGTATACTTTACCACATAATTAATTATTTGTGCTAAATATGTGTATTTTATTTAAAAAAGAACCCTATAAAAAGAGTTTTCAATCAAACTAATCACTTTAAACTTCTTTAAAGCAATTTTTATTCAACACAAAATACGATAAGTCTTAATAAATTTCATAAATATTTCATTATATTTATCACATCCTTTTATATAAATTTATCAATATACTCTACTAAATATAGTGGAATATTTATTATTTTTCCATCTTGCTTTAAATTATTAAGAGATAATCTTACAGATATCTTATTATCATTTTCTTTATTGAACTTAGTTAAACTGTTATTATTAGTACTTACATTTGCCTTTACTTCAATTGGTATAATATTATTCATATATTGAATAACAAAATCTATTTTCTTTCTATCAAAAGTATAATAATGTAAACCACTATCAAATTTTTCTGTTAGCATACTACAAACAAAATTTTCAGTAAAAGAACCCTTAAATTCTTCAAATAGCCGATTTCCATCAATAATGATATTACTATCTAAATCCGTCATTCTTCTAAGTAATCCCACATCTAATAAATAAATTTTAAAAGATGATAAATCGTTATAAGAAGAAAGTGGAAAAGCACATTTGCTTAAATTGTAGCATTTATGAACCAAATTCGCATCATTTAACCAGTTTAAAGCATTTTCATACTCCCGAGCCCTTGCTCCTTCTTTAATTGTTTGATAAACAAATTTTTTATTATCTCTAGCAAGTTGTGAGGGAATACCACTCCACACTAACGACACTTTAATTGCCTCATTTGCATTTAAATGCTTAGAGAAATCATCTTCATACGCTTGTAAAATATTTTTCTGTAAGTAATTTACCCTTTCAATATCCTTATCATTTACCCAACTATTAACAACCTCAGGCATACCACCAATAATATAGTATTTTTTTAACTGCTCAATTAACTGATCATCAAATATCTTTGGTATTTCTTGAACCTCTTTTATTGACTGCATATAATGAACTAAATTTTCTTTACCATCCGCTATTAAAAACTCACTAAATGTCATAGGATATAAAGTTAAATAATCTACCTTACCTACTGGAAAAGAAGTATGTGATAACTTTATTCCTAATAAAGAACCAGCCGCAACTATATGGTATTCTGGAGTTTCCTCTGCAAAATATTTTAATGAATTTAATGCATCTGGACATTCTTGAACTTCATCAAAGATTATTAAAGTATTAGCAGGTTCTATTTTCCTACCAACAACAAATGACAATTGTTCAATAATCCTTTTAGGATCCTTTGTACTTACAAAAAGTTCAGCTAAAGAGGCATCATGATCAAAGTTAAAATAAGCCATATTGTCATAATAAGTATTAGCAAAATCTTTTAAAATGTAAGTCTTACCTACTTGTCTTGCTCCACGCAGGATAAGCGGTTTACGATATTTACTATTCTTCCATTCTACTAATTTATCTGTTAAAAATCTTTTCATTTCTATCACCCATTCTAATAATATCACACTTTTGCAAGCATTTTAACCATTTTTATCACACTTTTGCAGACTTTTTTCAGCCTTTTTATCACACTTTTGTAAATTTTATAATTTAATCAAGTACCAATTATAGTTATCTATAAATCCAGAAACTATATTGACAGTGAAATTAAAAAGAGGTTTAGTAATAACAAAATTACACTAAAGCCTCTTTTAAATCACTAATTTCTATATAATCATTAGTCTTATATATTTTATCATTTATCTTAATATAAATACTATATTTACCACTTAAACCCTCTTTATTAATATACCTCGTAATATTAATACCTTCATTAGTTTCTTCTTCTGTAAAGATATCTACACATAAGGCTGTATAAGGTTTCTTACTTATTACTTGATCATAATAATTATTAGTAAAACCTTTTCTTAAGATAAAACTAACATTTTCCCCTTTTTTAAACTTACCACTAATTACCAATCTATCTTCTTCATTAGTTAAAGTAATATTACGATTATTATAATCATCATCTATTTCTACTGTTTTAATAAATTTATTATCTTTTTTACTTACCTTTGTTTCTCCTAGGCTACCTAGTCTTTTACCTAATGTATTTTCATAATCATTTTCGGTATAAAGACTTAGTTTTTCTACCCGATAATTATTAGTAGGTAAAACTATTTCAAAAATAACTTTATCATTTAAAACTTCAACGGTATCACTTTTTAAAGTCGTATTACTTGAAAATCCCGCTGGTTGATTAGAGTTTTTACCATCTACATAAACAATACCCCCTGAATGAATTAGATAATGATTCTTACTTAAATAATCTACATCACTAATATATGGTGAATAAAAACTACTACCTCTTTCTTTACCATATTCATATAGTTGTTCGATAGTCATTTTATCAGTATCTATTTTATACATGACCCCTCTAGAATAACTGTTAGATGCCTCAACATATTTAGAACTATCTTTACTTTTATTATTGCCATTATCAAAGATAAAGACATAACCTTCGGGGGTAATCATTGCGGCGTGTTGGGACCATTGCCATTCAAAGTCTTTTCCTACTGGGGTAAAGAAATACTTTTGATATTCACTACTCCAATTAGTAGAATCCCCTATTATCCAATTTAACTTACCAGATGTATAATCAATATTAATAACCGCATCTTGATGTCTTCCGGATAAAGTTATACTGTTAGTAGCCTCATCATACCAAACCGAATTATTATGAAACCAATCATAATTACTCCAGTTTTCACTTTTACCATCTTCCATATTTAAAATATCTTTTAAATCCCAAGTTTTAACAATATTACCCGTAGTTCTATCAAGTTCAACAATATAATCTTCAACCGTACCAGATTCATTATTAAAATCATCACTAGCCACTAATAAATTACCATTAGGTAGTTCAAAATAATCATGGTGGTAGCCGCCTTTTAGAGAATATTCATTATAAATATGACCTAAAAGATCTATTTCATATAAACCTGTCATATAATATGGACTATTAACTAATCTTTCTGTACTAACCATCATATGTCCATTTTTAAGTCTCGTATTATCCCAAATAGCATTATTAGATAAATACCAACGAACATCCCCATTAACATCATAAGCACAAGTATATCCCTTACTAGATGGCGTAAAGAAATATAAATCATTAGTTAATTTACTACTATCTTTTTTGACACTAGTTGGTAAAACAAAATCATCGGGTAATTTATTAGTTTGAATCTCTACTTGTTTAGTTATTTTCTTGCCATCACTTAATGTATAACTAATATCTACTTTATTATTATAATCAGCATATAACCCATATATAGGTAAATAATGTTTAGTATTCTTAGCAAACTCAGTTTCAATAGTAGTAAGTTTATCTTTACCTTCTATTGTTACTTTAGGACTTACTTCTTCTTCCGTTTCAAAAAGAATTAAAGCTGTTAGGGGTGAAGCATTATAAGGATCTAATAAAACTTTTGGATTATCAATAGTATAACCATTAGTCTTTATAGTTTTCTCTACTTCATTTTGTTTAGTAACTAAAGAGGCCGTTAAATTTATCTTGCTTTTACCTGTTAAATTGTTATAGGAGTAGAATATACTTCCTAAGATTATTAGTACTATAATACTAATTATAAGAGTAATTATTTTTTTATTTTTTTTCTTTCTTTGCATAATTATATCACCTGATACCACTTTACAAAAAAACATTAAATATTTAAATAACTTCTAAGTTGAATTAACTAAACTTACGGTTGAGTTATCCTATTTTTAATATAAATAAAAAGCCCTATAAGGACTTTAAGATCAAAATATGGTAGTCTGTATGGAATTCGAATCCATGAATGTTGCCTTGAGAGGGCAATGTGTTAAGCCACTTCACCAACAGACCAGATGTGTCTTACGACTACTTAATAATACCATATTTATTTTTCTTTGCCTAGTATTTTTTTACTATTTCTAGTAAATTCCTAGGTATATTACTATTTAAATATTAACTTTAGGAAGTAATACCTACTTTCTTCTTATAGTAACTTTATCAGCATCTTTTAACTTACCTATTAACATCGTCGAATTAACATCATGTAACCTTCTATTTTTTAAAACATCTTCTTCTTTAAAATTAGCATAACAATATTTACAAAAATGAAAACAAGTATTAAATACTCCAATATCTACTATATTAACACAATTGCATAATCCTTCTTTTCTAGCTTTCCAGTTAGGATACTTCTTTCCCGTTAACATATAAGCCAGTTCATGAGATAAACATACTTCCTCATCAAAACCATACTCTACTAAATTTCTTTTTTCAAAACAAGTATGGACTCTTATATGATGGTTATGACACTCCTTAGAAATACTTTCTCCTAAAGTCTTATAATCAATCTCTTTAAATTCCCTGTAATTTAAAACTCGTTCATTTTTTCTGACATTTTTATAATCATCTATAAATGATATTATTATTTTTTCAATATGCCCCTCTAACTCTGCGGCTAATTTTTTTATCGCTTTTATATGATAATCTACGGTATACTTATCATTAAGAAATATGGGATCATATCTTACATAGACATTACTTTTTCCTATAATCTTACTTATCTCTTTTATATCATTAATTATTTCTTTCTTATCTTTAACATTTACTTCAATATCTTTATGATACCCTGTTAAAGTTACATGAAAAAGAATTGGCTTTTTTATCTCTTTTAAATAAGGAATTATCGGTCTGGGATTTTTAGTACAAAAAACAAACATATCTACATCTTCAAAATAAATTCTACTTACCTGCGATTCATTAAACGGATTTCTGACATCGACAAATCCTTCTTTTAATCTCTTCATAAACCACGGTGTATAAAAGGCCACAATATCGGTGCGGCCACTTATATTAAGAATCATAAATCCCCCCTATTATTTAAAGTATTTTTTATTTACTTTGGTCTTCTAAATAATTATTAATCTTAGTACTGATAATTTCGATACTATGATTATCTTTTAAATTATAAAGACTTCCTAAGTCAGTAGTATTTTTAAAATTAATATCTTCTAAGGACAGTTTCCCAATAACTTTTTTATTTACTGAGGGTGTGATTACATTACCTAAAACGATATCATCTACGCCTCTTGGTGTATCTAAAAGATATATACTCTTATTAGTAACGACGATACTAACTCCTAGCGTTTTTTTACCATCAATAATTACTTTAGCCGCATCATCTAAAATTTTTATTTTTTCATTCTTTTCTAAATCTAAATCGTACATATTATCCCTCCAATATTATTCTATCATATTTTTCTAGATAAACATATCCCATCATCTAAGTCATGACAAAGACCAGCAATAGTAATTAATTTATAATCTTGGGGATACTTTAAAATTAAATAATTAGTAACATCTCTTGGATCGAAGGCTAAATTATCAATAAATTCAACTAAACACCCAAAGAAGTTATAACTAGCTACTAAAGTCCCATTATTCTTAAGTAATTCTTTTTTTATAGACTCTAAAAATCTATATACTTTTTCTTTACTATCTAAAGCATTAATAGTAGCATAATACTGTAATATATTAGATAAATAAACAACATCAAATTGATAATTACTTTTTAAAGTATTAATTTTGGTAATATCTAAATCATAACTATCTATATTAGTCATAAGTATTCTTTTTCTTAATTGTTCATAATAACTTTTTTTATAATATAAATTAAATTTTTCTTGTAAAGTAATAGTATTATAAATAGTATTACGGAAAAAATCGGTATTATCTAAAGTATTTTTATTATTGTTTAAATAAGTATAAACATAATTCCAAAAATCATAAGCTTCTTTACTTAAGTTACCTCTAATCTCTAAAAATTTAGTATATGATAAAAATGTTGGGGAATTACTTAACCAAAAACTAGCATAAAGGGTTTCATCAGGATAAGTTTTAACAGTAGCCACTTTTAATTCTAAGACATACTTAGCAAATTTATTAATATCAAAAGTAGTAACTTTTCTAGCCCCAAGACTTAGGGCATTTAACGCAAAATCTCCACTCGAAGTTACGCATAAAACATCTTTATCTTTAACCTCAAAATTTTCTAAGGCCGCGGCTTGATTTTCATTGGTTGCTAAATAGGCGGGTGAGCATCTCGTAAAAGCGTCAAAATCATTGGTAGCAGTTTTATTTTTAAGTAATTTTTCTAATTGGAGGCGTTCATAAATATTTTTTAACATATCCCTACTTTCCTTTCTTTAATTAAGTTCTTTTAATAACATGATTATCTATTTTCGGCTGTTTATTTCTAAAAGTCAATTACTTTTTAACAATTTATGTTTTTTTATTCGGTAATTTGTGGCTTTTTCAGTCGGTAATTTGTAGATTTTTTGTTCGGCAATTTGTAAATTTAATTTGCATATATTAAAAGAAAAAAGTACTTACATTAACCCCAAGTACTTCTTAACTTCTTCTAAATCATCTAAATGATGTTTGGTATGCCCAATAATTTGGTAATCTTCATGACCCTTTCCTAAAATAAGTAGTATATCGTTATCCCCTAACATATCAAGTCCTTTTTTAATTGCTGTAGGTCTATCTATTTCTACTTCATAATTATCTTTAGTAACACCCTTTAAAATGTCTTCTAAAATTTTATTAGGATCTTCGGTTCTAGGATTATCACTGGTAAATATAACATAATCACTTAAACGACTAGCAATCTCACCCATAATTGGTCTTTTTAATGGGTCTCTATCGCCACCACAACCAACAATCGTAATAATTTTACCCTTCTTATTTTCTAAAAAGGAAGTAATAATTTTTTCCACAGCATCAGGAGTATGAGCATAATCAATAACGGCATAACTATTTCTAACTCTTATTTGTTCACAACGACCCCTAGGGGCATAAATATCTTTCGTAATTTCAATAATATCTTCAATGCTAAAGCCTAATGTATTTAAAATGCCTAAGGCGGTTAAATAGTTATAAATGTTATATTTACATTTTAAATTAGTTTCTACCCTATACTCTTTACCGGCTTTAAACTTAATTAAAGTACCTTTATCAGTTTCTTCATAATTTAAAATTTGATAATCTTTACCATTATAACCTAAAGTCTTATAGCTTTTTGTTTCAAAATACTTAGCATAAGGATCATCATTATTAACAATAATTGTTCCTTTTAATTGATCTAAAATCAACATTTTGGCATGAAGATAATTTTCCATGGTCTTATGAAAATCTAAGTGATCTTCGGTTAAATTAGAGAAAGCTTCTACCGTAAACTCTAAACCTTCAATTCTTTTTTCAACTAAGGAATGACTGGATACTTCCATAACAAAGTATTCACACCCCGCCTCGATAGCCTCGATAATTAGACTATAAACATCTAATATTTCAGGCGTGGTATTATTTAGTTCTCTTTTAACATTTGGCATATAAAAACCAATTGTCCCCATGTAAGCCGCTTTTTTCCCTAGACTTAAAAGCATTTGATAAGTAAGAAAACAAGTTGTAGTCTTACCATTAGTACCCGTCATTCCAATTAATTTAATTTTATTAACTTCCTCTTTATAGTTATCAAGTAAGTATTGTTGTAACCACTCTTTGGTATTAGGAACAACTAAAGTTTCTACCGCATAGCTTCCATGTTCACAAACTATTTTGGTGGCTCCATTTTCAATAGCTTTTTCAATAAAATCATGACCATCGACTGTAAGACCTTTAATGGCTACAAAAGTATCACCTGCCACTACTTTTCTTGAATCTGTTTTTATTTTAATCATAATATCTCCTTCTCTATTATATATAAGTTCATTTTTAAAAAGGATTATGCCTTTTCAAGTTTATTATATAATATATCTTTTAATTTGTAACATTTTTTTAATATTTAAAGCTTTGATTTAAATTTTAAGTGTAAACCCAAAAGTTTAAGAAAAAAGCCTTTAAGGAAGTAACCTAAAGACTTTAAATTAAACATATAATAGATTTAACACTTAATACTCTCTTAAGCTTTAAAATGCAAACAATTTTCAAAAAAATTATTTTTCTTTATGCTTACAATCGCAGTCATCATCACAGCAGCAATCTTCACAATCGCAATCGCCATCACAATCACAGTCATCATCATCACAGCAACAATGTCCACAACAATCATCAAAGTCATCAAAATCATCATCAAAACCAACATGAAAAGGAATACCCATATCACGAAGAGATGCTGCTAAGAAAATATTAATAGCCGTCTCTGTATCTAGTCCTAAATGTTGAAATAATAAATCACAAGACTCTTTAAGTTCCTTATTTACTTTTACTTCCGTTAATTTAATTTTTTCCATAAACCAATTCTCTCTTTCTAATATGTATTATACCCGAAAATAATCAAAAATACTATCTTATTTATTAATCGTTTACAAAAATTATAATTGCATGGTATACTAGAAAAAATTTAAGGAGGATTATGTATGAGTGAAATTTTAAAAGAACAGGAACAAGGTAATTTAATTGTTTTAAGTGGTCCATCAGGAGCGGGAAAAGATAGTATTATTAATG
>CAKOMH010000024.1:0-20061 GCA_934096595.1 uncultured Bacilli bacterium
GAAACCATTTTAAAGGCATCATCATCATCTATCATTCCTAATAGAGTGCTAATTGAAATTAAACAAGTTGTGGCCTTACGGAAGGTAACTTCAACATTATCCTTAATACCATTTAAAAGACCATCATTTAACAACATTCTTAATTTGATTGGTTCAATAGTATTAATTAAAGAATTTAGTATTTCGTCATTGTTAAAATCATGTTTTAATAATTTCGATAAGTTATCAGTATCAAGTTGCCCCGCTATTGATTTTAAATAATCAATATCAAGTAAGCCAATCATCTTATCAAATGTATCAGTATCAAAAGAACTTAAAACTTTATTTAAATTTACACTATCTAAGGAAGTCGTGATATTATTTAATACTTCTTTATTATCGATAATATTTTTATAAAATTCTGCTAAATTGGCTTGTTTAGCGGACGCAACCGCTTCATTGATCAGACTTTGATCGCTACAATTGGTAAATAAAGTCTGTAATTTTTTTGAATCCATTTTGGAAACAGCTTCAGCAAATTTTTCCTTAGAAATATTATTGTTTTGCACCTTTTCTAGTAAATTAAGAACTTTATTATTATCGCTTGTGTCTTTAAAATATTTTCCTAAGTCAAAGACTTCACTCAAAGCAGAAGTAGCAGCGCCACTTATTGCCCCTGTTAAAACAGTATTAAAGCCACCTAAATCATCAAAATTTTCTTGCAACTTTTTTAAAATACTATCGGCATCAGTATACTTAACATAATTACCATTTTCATCAGTATACCCATCTTTATAACAAGTATCTATTAGAGTTCTAGCAAAGCCTTCGGCACCACCATCCACGCCATCTAACGCTACATGAATTAGACTATTAGCAAGTTTTGTCTTTATGGTAGGAGCTGACTTTCCAAATACATTAATACCATTAATTTTAGCACCAACAAAGAACTGAAAGCCTTCCCATAGACCATTCAAAGCCCCAGATGTTAATCCACCAAGTGTTGATGCTCCTTTACCCCAAGCATCCTCGGCACCTTTACCAACACCCGCAATTCCCGCAACGCCAGCAGTACCACCAGCAATACCACCTACGCCACCAGTTAAAAGTGTTAATCCAATAATTCCAACAGTATAACCAATACCAGACGATACCTCTCTAACATTATTAAAAAAGAAAGCGTTAGTTTTTAGCCATTTGCCAGCGGCACTATTCTCATAAAGACTATCAAACCAATTAGCAACATGTTTTTTAGCAACAAAAGCTTTGGTAGCATTCCACATTGCAGTAGTAGCAGAATGCCATTGCTTCCCAGTTATGTTGGAGTATAAATAACCACCACCATCTGCTACTAAGGTAACAATACTTGCAGCACCTGTTAATATAGTAGCACCAGCATCAACGATAGCTTCACCTAGTTTTCCTATTCCCTCAACTAAAGATACGGCTGCCGTTCCTACAGTAGCTCCTGTCCTTTCTAAAGCGTCACTTACGATTGAGCCAACATTTTCAATTACTGGTATTGCATCATTAACTAGCCAATCTTGGGCATTACTTAAAAGTTCATTAGACTCAGCCATAAAACTTTTAAAATCACTCGACATAGCTATAGCATCAGAAGATAAAGTGTCAACAAAGTTACCAAAATTTTCATAAAAACTAAGATTTTCTTTATCAATTTCGTTAATATTAGTACCTACCTTAGATAAATTTTCTAATCCCGTTTTTACCGCTGTTTGTATAGTTGAAGTGGTTGACTTTGAAATTTCTTCTCTAACTTTGGCTGAAGCCTTAGCACTTTCCGTTTGGGCTGCAGCAACACCACTTAAAAAACCTCCAATTTTACCAACTACTGTAGAAGCCGTTTTTTTAATACTTTCAAAAGCATTGTTGCTTGAACTTGCAATATTAGAAGAAGCTGTATTGGTATCGTTATTATTAAAAAAGTTTTTTATATCATTAGCATCACTAATATTATGTGGAAGTGAAATATCAACCTGATTACTCGTATTATTTTTAACTATATTAGCGGTACTTTCGTTAACTTCTTTAATTAATTGACTTTCAAGTAAAATATCACTAGCTTTCACCCAAGCTCTGGAATTATTATTTTCATCAACAACATTAACTACTATTTTGTCATAATCTATCCCCAATTTTTTAGCTTCTTTACTTACCAAGTACATAATATCATCAATATTCATGTTTTTAGTCACATCAATATGTAAATCAACTAAATTACCGTTATTATCTAAAGCCTTAAATTTATTAATCTTGGAAGTTCCATCAAATATTATACTGGAGTTTAAATTAAGACTATTACTATCATTTGCGGCATCATAAACATTACTATAACCTTTAGAAAACTTAAGCTCCGTACCTAAAGTCGTACCATATATAGGTTTACTAGATATATGATTGGTTTCTACGGCAAACGGATCTTCTTCTGCTAATATTGAATCAACATCAACATCACTAAAATCCATTGTTTCGGTATCAGCTTTAACCGTGATGTTTTTATCATTACCTCGATTATTACCAATATTTGGTGATATATAGTTGGTGTTTCCTTCTGCATATGTTTTCATTTTATTAGAATTATTGATGCCACTATTTATTGTATCCACACTATCACCTCGCAATTATAATTAAGTAAAAAATCATTTATTTGCAAGGATTTCTTTTAACTTAATTTTAAATTGTTTTTCCTCATCATCAGAATAACCCAAAGCAAAAATTTTAGCAATTTGCTCATGATTAAATAAAAGGGTTTTATCTGAACTAACTACTCCTTCTGGATATAAGCATCCACAGTAGTCATACATTTTTGAATCATCATCACTAGCAATAGTACAAAAGCCAGTTATCATAACTCTTTTGGCTCCCCCATTTAACATTACTACCGTTCCTATTGGTAAAAATTTTTCTGTATTAACATTTGTATTCATTACATTTCCTCATTTCTATTATCACTTTTCTATGATTACACTTTAATTATATAATAATAAGGATTTTATGGCAAACAAAAAAGAAACAGCGCCTGCTATTTCTTTAAATAAACAACTAATTTTGACTTGTAAATGAAGATTCAACATTGCTGCGCATTTGACCGTATTTTTCTTCAGTCTTTTTAATATTAGCATCAAAAGCATTAGTTAATTCTTCAATTTTAGCAGCTAATTGTTTCTTAACAGCTTCAATAGAACTCTTTAAATTTTCTTGTTGGCTACCACCGACAAATGCAGAACCGTTACAAGTACTTGCAAGAGCATCTAATTTAGAATTAGTTTCTGATAAAATTGTTTGTAAATTATTTTTAATTTGCGCACATTGATCAGGATCATATCCTCTTTCACCAGTAGCAGTAGTTGTAATTACTGCATCGTCATTTGGTCTAATCGCAGTTTCAATCCAAGATTTTAAAGAAAGAGCAGCCTTAACAGTTTCAGCCCAAGCTTGTCCTGCTTTACAAATAACATCAAAATTATGACTATTAGTTTGTTCAATGCCATCCATTAAACTTTTTACATCACTAACAGCTAAGTCAGCAAACTCTTTTGCTTCTTCGCAAACCCATGCGTCTTTCATTTTATCAAAAATTTGGTTTTGAAAAGCATTATTTAAGTATTCAGTTATCTCTTGTGATCTTGCTTGAAAACTATCTGTTAATGTTTTTACTTCTTGTTCATTATATCCTATAATTGCCATAAAAAGCACCTCCTATTGTTATATGACTGAACCTATCATACGAATAAATTATATCATCTAAAACTTAAGTTGCAAATAAAAAAAGTAAGTTTTCTTACCAAATTCATAAGAAAATACTTACCTTTGACATTTTTTTGACACTTATTTTAGACTATTTGCTATACTAACTAACTCATTTTGAATACTTTTTATCTCACTTAGGGCACCTGCAATTTCACTATCTCCATAACTTTTATTATCAATTTTCAAAAAGCTATTGCCTAAATTTTTTAAATTATTCAAGTTACGATTAATACTAGCTAATTCCAATGTGCATTTGTTGATTTGACTTCTTTGATAAGAATAATCTATCTTTTTGGGATTGCTACTCGTACTACTAGCATAGGCAAGGTTAGCAAGAGTCCCCCACAACATTTTACTTTGCATATATTATATTTCTCCTAAATCGTTATCAAAACTACTTTTAACATTTTTAACTGTTTCAATATATCTGTCTTTGACTTCTTCAATAACCCTTCGATATTTAATTCTATTATCTATTACATCATTTTTATATTTACTGATAGCATTTAAATCACCATTTAACTTTACTTTATCTTCTGAATTATAATTTTCTATCAAACTATTAAGATGATTAATAAAATATTTTAAAACATCTTCTTCATCTAAAGTATACTTATTCATACTATTAAGTTTAGAAGGAACTTCTTTTACATCCATCTTCGCATAGCCAATATTCTTAGTACTTAAATTATCCATATTAAATTCAAAAGTCTTAACATAATAATCAGTTAAACTATTAATCTTAGCCTTAATACTACTTTCTATTTCTTCAATTTGTTTAATTAAATTAGTTACTTTAATATAATAATTATTAAGTTTATACCTAATATTTTTTAATTTTCTTAAAGTTTCTCTTATGTTGTTATTAGCATAAGTATTACCACTGATATAAATATTACTTAAATTATTTTCAGTCACTTTTAAACTACTAATAATATTTTTTAAATTATTTAAATAAGCTACTTTATTATTTTTTTCATAATAAATAGTCATCCCAATTTTTAAATAACTATTATAAATATAAGTTATCAAACTTTTTCGCTCTTGCAAGCAAGATAAAAATTTCAAGGAATTACTTTTTTCGATAATCATTTCATCTTTAAAGCGAAGACTAATCCCATCTTGCCAACAATTAGTATAAATATCTTCTAAAGTATTAAATATTTCTAATATATCTGTTTCATAATTATCTAAAATAGTATTAATGTTATTACGACCACTTATAATGGTTTTAATATTATGTAAATTCACTTTAAGCATGAAGGCCTCCTGTTAAATCATTTTTTCAAAGAAATCACTATTTTCTTGAGACTTATATGTTCCTAGAATTAAAATAGATGCATTTCTAATATCGGTTGTTCGAATAGTTATGTTATCAGAATAGCAAATACCACTAATAGCATTTATTAAAACATAATCAGTCTTAGGATTCAACTTTATGTTAGTTAAATCGCTAATCGACTTAACTAACATTTTCTTTATTTTCCAAATAAGTTCATTAACTGGTAGAAATATATCAAACGAAGAATTTAACTCTGGTACTAACAATTTCACTAAAACTTTATTATTCATTATCATCATCCTCTATTTTAAAATCAGAGAAAGATATTAACTTAACTTTACTACAGTCGCCATCACTAATAATATAACCATAATCAATATCTTCACTAGACTTTTCTTTTACTATCTTATTAATTCTAAAGACACTTTGGTCTTGAATACCACGGCCAATCCATAAACCATCCGTATTATTTTTAATTTTACCATAAAAACCATCATACTCAATACCTTTTAAGTTTTTAGCAGCATCTATAATTAACATATAAATATTATCTTTCTTTAGAGAAGAATCAATAAATTTTTCTAAATTACTAATTGGACTTATAATATTTTTTAGCTTACTTAATCCATAAAAGATAAATAAATACTTATTATCATTAGGAACATTATTAACAAACTCATCTAATTTAGTTATTAATTCATTAAAGTTATCACGATAATATATTAATTTCTTACCATTATATTCCTTTTTATCTAAGTCTGGGATTATGTTTTCTAAATCAAAGAAGACAGGTTCTAGATCATCAATATGCAATGATAATTCTGCTAAAGCTTCTACAAAGTTAACCGTATATTCAATACGATTAGAGCTTATTGTTAATGATTTTGAAACATTAAAATCTAATTTAGCAATTTTAAGACTATCTCGAATGATACCAACTGGTAATTTAGGAAATTTAATAAATTTAGTTATTAAATCAAGGGCTACTTTATCTGGTAAAGTTGGAATATTTGGAGCTTTTTGTGGGTTATTACTATTAACTGTATCTACTAAATTACTAACTTTACTTGTCCATACTTCATTAGTAGATTCAATACTCGCCGTTTGAAATTCATGGGCAATTTCAGTAAAGACAATACCACGGCCAACATAAGCTTTCGGTTCAATTTTAACCGGAACATTAAAGATATTATAATAATCATTACTATCAGTTAAATGAAGAGCATATCTAGTTAAGAAGTTCATTGAAAGTCTTCTAGAAACCACATTGGTATTATTGCACACAAGAATAACATAGATACCATATCTTTGACATTCACGGGTTATAGTAATTAATTCATCTACTAAGGAATCATTTTCTTCAATAACAGCATCAAAGTTATTAATAACAAACAAAATATTGCTTAAAGGCATATTAGCAGTCTCATTATATTTATCTAATAAACCTCCATAAGGTATTAATAACTTCTTGCGTTTTTTAATTTCTAAGTTTATCATCTTTAAAAGATTATTTTCTTTTTCTTCTTCTCCTGCATAGACAAAGCCACCAACCTGATTAAAAGATTCAAATATTCTTAAAGATTCACTACCGAAGTCTATACCATAAAGATTAAATTTATTAGTACGATAATTTGTTAAGTAACCGTAGCAAATAGTTCTTAATAGTTTTTCTCTTTCTTCTTCATCATCTCCATAAATTAGAGTATTTCCATTTTTAATTAAAGAATACTTTAAAACCCCAATGCTTTGCGATTCAGGAGCATCATATTCACCAATAATAATACTTAAGTCATTATCAGGATGATAATCATATTTTTGATTCAAATTATCAATTAAAATATTTTCAGGAATTGAATCTAACCATAAGCGCTTAGCACTTACATGCAAGGTATTAGCCGTATTAATAATTTCATTCATAATAGCTTTTAATTGTTCACCATCGGAGGCTACTTTAACCGATTTACCAGCCTGAATACTCTTTAAGGAAACACCAACATCATTAATAAATTGAATTGATTTATCAACTTCTTTAATAACTAAATCACTTGGGTAATATTTGGCTCCACACCACGCAGATTGTCCCATCGCAAAATATTCATCATAACCAACTTGGAGGTAGAAACGACCTGTCTGCTTTAATAAGGCGGCATCTGGTTTCTTTAACATTTCGTTACTATCCTCAGCAGTTTGAACTTTTAAACATACTCTAAATTTTGTATTAGACCAAATTTGGTCATTAACAACACCACTAGGTTTTTGGGTTGCCAAAATTAGATGGACTCCTAATGAACGACCAATACGAGCAACAGAAATTAAATCATCCATAAAATCTGGTTGCTGACTTTTTAATTCAGCAAACTCATCACAAATAATAAATAAATGTGGAACTGGTTCTTGTAAGCGCCCTTCTTTAAAGAATTTTTGATATTTATAAATATCAATAGTACTTTCCCCTAAAGCGTCCCTTGCCTCATTAAACACTCTTTGTCTTCTTTTAATTTCACTATCAATACTAACTAAAGTACGGTCAAGTTCCGATTTATCAAGGTTGGTAATAGTCCCCGCTAAATGTGGAAGTTTTACCCCCGTTGCTTTATTTTCAAACGCATAAGCAAGGCCACCACCTTTATAGTCGATTAAGATAAACGCTACATCATTAGGACTATAATTCATAGCAAGAGATAAAACATAAGTAATAATAAATTCTGATTTACCCGAACCAGTCATACCAGCAATAAGACCATGGGGGCCATGATACTTTTCATGTAAATCTAAATACATTAAATTACCATCACTATCAACACCGACTTCGGTTTTCAAACTAATAGTCGAATCATTGGCTTGCCAACGACTCATAATATTAAGACCAGAAGTCTTACTAACATTTTCCATTTCTAAGAAAGTTAAAGAGTTAGGTAGGCTACCTGATTCCCCCTCAAATTCAATGGGAACATTACTAACCTTTCTTGCTACCCACATCATATCAATATAAGGTTCAACTTCATCTTTAAATTTAATATTTTCCTGATTTTCAAACGAATTCTTAAGTAAATTAGAATCATTATCCCCTAAAAGAATAAAATTATCACATTTACTTGGCAATCTTGACATTTGCTCTTCTAAAATAATTAAACTAAAATCATTGTTATCTTTATCTTCACAAATACTTTTAATTACATTTAAGTTTTTAACCATCGCAAAATCATCAATAATTACTAAATAGTAAGGACTTTTTGGTCCTTCATCACTATGAGATGCTACTTTTCTTTGATATTCATAATTTAAATATTCATTAAGTCTTTTTGCTTCTTCAATATCACTTGCAAAAAATCTAATTTCTTTATCATTAGAAAAATTATGATTAGTATACTTTAAATAGTCCCAATGATTTTTTAAAGATTCGTTAGTAAATACCACTATTTTTAAATCTTCATATGTATAATAAGCTAAAAGTTGTAATAAAACATTATTGATAAAGGGATATTTTTTAGAAGTATTACCCAATATACCTGTGATTTTACCAGTATAAAAAGAATAGCCAATCGGAACATCTTCGATATATTTATATTCTTTTATTAACTTATCCGCTTCTTTTTTTAGTTTGTCATCATCAATAGTAAAGCCATCTTCAGGATAATTAATTTTTACTTGCATAGTCTCATTACCTGTACCAATACGAACTGTTAGAAAATCATCTTGCTCTACTCTTTTATCCCAGAAAGTAAGCTTACCATTATTTATAATTTCTACAATTTCGCGTAAAGGTATTAAATTTTCTAGTAAAATTTCTTTTTGTAAGTTGCGTTCTAGATTTAATTCTTTGCGTTTCGAATTTAAATACCTGCTATATTTATGGGTAATCATGATATTGCGTTGAAATTGAACGATTTTATTAAAGATTCTTGTTAGTAAAGGCCATAACAGGCTGGATAAAAGCATAGCAATGCCACTAAGAATTGTCGGCCAACTTTGAGCCCAAGTAGTCTCGCCTTTAGTAAGTTTTACAAAAGTATTTAAGGTATTAGCAAACGATACCGCTGCCATTGTAAGCATAGGAGCTAAAACTAAGAATAAAGGTGGTTCCGTATTTTCCGTTCTTCCTGGGGGTGGTGATAAAGTAATTTCTTTTTCTTCTATTTTACGGCGCAAACGCGGAGATTTAGAAAAATAATCATCTTTTGAATATAAATCCGTTTCAATAATGTCTAAATCTTTAGGGTCTGTTGGTTTTGGCAAATTAGCTACTTTTAAGTTGCATCTATCTTCATAAACATAAACAGAATTATTGGGATTATTCATGATAATCATATTATAAAGAAAATATATTTTAAAGCCATAAATATCTAAATAATCGCCAAAACGAATAATACTTTTTTTATCATTTATAATTAAATTATTTAAATACACGGGAATTTTCTTTGTTAATTCTAGAACAATATTATTATTTTCGACATAAACTTTACCTACATCACCAGTTATTAAAGGATTATTGATGACAATACTACTATTCTTATTATTACTTATATTAAATTCTAAATTACCATTATAAGCAAAGTATTTAATAGAATCATCATATAAAGTACTAACTCTTATAAGATAAGTCTTATCTTCTCTTTTCAAAAAATAATATTTACCAGAAACAATAATCGTTTCTAAAATAGGGGCATTTCCTTCTAAAACATTTACATATGGAGTTGAATATAAAATCCAATTATTATCTCTAGCCTCGATATTAATTAATTTGTAAGGTTGTTCCTTATCCATATCAAATTTATAAATTCCTTGCATAATATTTGGCAAAGTAAAAGTAAAAATCTTTTCATTTGTATATAAATCTATCTTCATACTAATCCAATCCTATTCTTCTTAATTTTATCATAAATTAATTAGTTTAAAAAGGATAAATATAAAAAAGAAGATGGACAAAATGAAATCTCATCTTCTTCTTTTCTTTTCTAATTCCTCTAACAGCTGTTGCTTACGGGCCTCTAGTCGTTTTAAAATTTTCTTTCTTTCTTCATCAGTCTTTGCCACAATTTGTAAACCAGCACTGTCATTTATTCTTTCAATATATTCTTTAGTAACTTCTTTTTTATCATCTATCATTTTGATATTTTCTCCTTAAAATTAATTAGCATTTCTACTCTTTCTCTTAAAGCATCGATGGCTTTACCAGTTTGATATTCAGACCTTTGAAAACTTCTAAACAAGAGTTCAAAATTATCAAAAGGTTCCCAATGACTATCTTCCAATTCCATATTAGCAAAAGCTTCCTGTGTTTTAGCATCAAAGCCATTAAATATCTCTTCTAAATCATGAGAAGAATATTCATAATCACCCATTAAAGTGAATTTCATATTATTATCAGCAAAATCAAGAAGAGTTTTATACTGAGTTATATATTTATCTAAAATTGTTCCCTCATAATTAGCCTTACTAGTTGCAACATCAACTTGATCAACAAGACACTTAACAATAACCGATTTATTACCATCATGACCTAATCCCATTGAAACATCAGTTATTAATAACTGGGTATTAGGGCTTAATATAAATTCTTCTTCACCCAAACAAGTACTGAAATTTTGAACATCAATTCCTTTTGTACCTTTGGGAGCAATTATTTCCATTGTTATATTACCATTCATGACACCATTCATGCTTTTAGCTGTTGACATAAAACCTTTATCTGTCAATTTGATACCTTCCGTACCTTTAAGTGCTGCATAAATAGCATCCGGATCTCGAAAATCAACATCTTGCAATAATCCTTCAAAAATATTTGCCTTACGAAGTCCACGATATAAAATTCTATCACTATCTAAACCATTACTTTTCTCTATAACAGACATAATATCAGCTATTCTTTCCTGAGTAAAATCATTATTATTATAGTCTCCTATCCCACGCAAAGCACAATTAATAGAATTATAACCATATCCCGTATAATATTGAGTGGAATAAAGCTCATCAGGAGTGAATTCTAATATTTTTTCCGTCTCTAGATTATCTAATAATTTTTGTAAGTCAGCCTTTGAATCAGGATTAATATCAACCATTAATTTTTTTATTTGTTTAGAAATATATTCCTGAAGACTGGCTCCTAAAACATGCTCATCACTGCCTTCACTCAATTTTTTTAACATATTATTATATTCAGGAACATCATTAGCATTAATATTATTTAGTAACTCACTATATTTTTCATAATCAGGAATTAAATCTTTAATTTCTTCATTACTTAAACCATTAGCCTTTAAAGAATTAAGAAAACCAGAAATACTAGGATGTTTGCTTAATAAATTGCTAAATTCCAAAGCATTATTATAATCATCAATTTCCTTTTGGCGCATAATAGCTCTTTGATTAACAAATACTTCTGGATCAAAATTCAAATCAATATCATCTGGAATATCATCAAAGCCAGATATTTCTTTTTTTAATTCCATTAATTTAGAATAAAGTCCCATATATTCATAAGACTCATCTGTTACTGTAGTCGTACGATCATTTAAAAAATCATCTAAAAAAGATATATAACCATCTGTAGACATTTTTTCTTTTAATGCCTTATACTCGTCAATTTTATTCTGACGAGCAATTCTTCTAAGTTCAATTTGTGTAGCACTATAATTTTGAAGAGAACCGCGAAATCCATCTTCTAAAACATTAAAGCCAAAATTAATAGCAACTTTTCCCAAAACATCGAGGCAATTATCTACTGTAACTTCTTTTTCTCCAGTAATAAAGGGGATTAACTCATTGGCACTCATTAAACCAGTACTAATATAATTACCAATATCAGTAAATGAAGATTTTAGCCATTTAACAACAAAATCTTTATTTGCAACACTTTTAGCAAAAATAGCACCTGTTTGTTTAATTCCAACTTGTCCTATAGAATTTGTTATCTCTTTATAAAATGTTGAATATAAATTGCCACTAGCCTGCCAAGAAATACCATTTAAAACACCACTAACTAAAATCATTGCTGTAGCAATAATACCATGAGCATCATTTTGAGCATTACTAGATGCTGAGGAACCAATTCCAGATAAAGCTCCAATAATAGGAGATGCAAAACCACCAACTAAAAGAGTAGCGCCACAAGCTGCAATAGCGCTGGTTATAGTAGATGATACTTCTGATATCTTGCTGGCAATATCACTATCAAATTTAATATAAGAATAATCATTGATGCTTTTTCCTAAATTAGTATTAGTATATATATTATTTTGAATATTAGAAATTTTATCTTTTGCTAAATATTCATTTAATTTGGCATCTAATGCCTCACTAAATTCATTTTGTCCTAATAACTTAGCGGTTAAGGAAATAGCATTTGTCGAAACATAAGCAATACCATTAAGAATATTTTCCCCTACTTTTAAAACTCCGCTTGTAATTGATGTAGCAATAACCCCAGCAGTCGCCACATCTTTTTTTAATTCATTCGTTATATCAGAAAAAGCAAAATATTCAACCTCAGCTTTATTAGTATTATTGGAATCGAAAACAGTATTAGAACTTAAATTACTAATATTATTATTTAAAGAAGTAGCTGTATTATTTTGAAAATTAGATATAGATAAATCTTTTTTACCTAAACTAGAATTTAAATTGTTACTAATATCTAACATTTTTCTTTCCTCCAAACTTAATTAGTATAATTCATGAGTTTATCAACAAGATTTTTTTCTTCCAAACTTTCTAATCCCATATGTATTACCTCTTTTATTTGATTTCTATTAAAAACAATAACTTGTTCACTAGATATTACACCTTCTGGATACATGCATCCAGCATAATCATAAATAATCTTGGAATTATTATTTGAAACTACTAAATAACCAGTTATCATAACTTTTTTTAAAGTATTTGTAAGTAAAACAACACTACCAATCGGTAAAAAAGTATCTTTCATATATAAATTGTCTCCCCATTACTATACATTTTCAAAATCAATAATATCATGATAAATTTAAATAGACAATAATTTTGTTACTGTTTACGGATTTTTTAAGTTCACTTCATTATTTGGAGTACCACCAACCAACCTCTTTAAAACCGCAAATCTTGATAGAATATTTCTATAACAAGTTTCTAAGTAACTTAATATTATTGAATAGTCTTTCATTCGATTAACATTCTTAAAAAAATGGTACAGCCAATTTTCTTTTTACTTGTCTCAAGCCTCTTTCAGAAGTATTGTTGGTAATATCTATATTTAATTTAATTTAGCTTCTAATTCTTTAATTCTACCATTTAATTTAGAAACTTCTTTCGCATATTCTTCGTTTAGTTCATTAACTACTTTAGTAACAACCTTCTTTATTAATTCCTCTTAATTTTTCTTCATATCGTCGATTTGATTTTCTAATATCTTAATTTTATTATTGGCAAATGAAAGACTATTATAAAGTCTTTTAACTTCAGATTTTAAGTTCTTATTTTCTTCCTGTAAGGCTTTAACTTAATCTCTTAATCTTTTGTTATCTTTTTTAATTCTATATTTTGTTTAACAATTGCATTTATATTATTATCATTGTTGTTCATACTACATCTATCTTTTCTGTATATAATTATTAAGCAAAATCTCAATAATATCAACTATAAATTGAGAAATTCATGAATAGTAACGAATTTATGGATTTTTTTTGTAAAAATATGTCTATTGACATTAATGGTATTTTGATTTATTATCCTATATAAATAATGAAAATATTTAAATAAGTAAGCAGATATTAGAAAGTTATAGAAAGAAAAAACAGGTTAACTTGTAACCTAGTTTTTCACATAATACTTATTATTTCTTATTTCACGATTCATATTTTTCTTCATCTTGTTTCTTTAGTTTAACTTTTTAATTCTAAACATTACACCCAACATCTTTATGATTTAAATCTTTATATAGCGCATAAGTTAGACATTTTAACCCACCATGACAAGTCTCAGAATTTTCACAAGTTTTACAATCATCAGGAATAGTATTTTTTCTTAATTTTTTTAAAATAGGACTGTTAAAATAAAGATAAGTCATATCATTTTCAAATAAATTACCAACCACTATTGGCATTCTTCGGCAAGGAACTAAATTGCCATTTTCCATCACAGTCAGCAAAGTATCTCCAGCGGTACAACCGTAAGCAAAATCATTAGTCATTTGAAATTGTAAAGCTCTATACATTGATATTGAAGTATGATTATTTTTTTTATTAATTAGTTTTTGTCTTTCTAAAGCCATAATCTGTAAATACTCTCTAGTTTCTTCATAATTAAGGCTTAAGTTTTTATCTTCAGAACCACCTAAAGGAATATACCTATCAGACCAAACATTATTAACCTGATATTTTCTAGCATACTTAACAACTTTGGGAAATTCTTTATAATTTAAATTAGTGGCAGTAAAAGAAATAGATGTATAAATATCGTATTTTTTAAGATTAATTATGCCTTGAGCAATTTTTTTATAAGTTCCCTTCCCTCTTATATAATCATTGGTCCTCTTGCCACCTTCTAAGCTCACCTGAACATAATAAGGATTATAGCTTTTTAATTTTTTGGCTATTTCTTCCGTTACCAAAGTACCATTAGTTAGAAGAGAAAAAGTGATTAAATCGCTATCTTTCTTAATTAAATCTAGTATTTTAAAAAGATAAGGATTACATAATGGTTCACCACCAGTCAAGTTAATATGTCCCTTCATATTTAAAGCTTTTAAAAGGTCTTTAAACTGATTATAAATAAGTACAAGTTTTGGATATTCTAACTGGATTGGACAGTGATGCTCTTGGTAGCAATGAAGACATCTAAGATTACAATTTTCACTTAAATGCCATTGTAAAACAAATCTTTTTACCATGATCCACCACCCCCACAAGACGAGCATCCACCACCAGATGAACAACCGCCACAACCAGAACTAGAAGAACTACTAGAACTTGGAGTATGTATATTACTAGCTAAAGATGAAAAAGCATAATCACTACTATAATTAAATGTTCCCATATCTTTTGGAGGTATATAAATATTTTCAAATTTACTAATCCACTTTTTAGATATCCCTAAAACATAAGTATATGGTAAAATATCATAGAAATACTCGGAATTTTTGGCAACTAAATCCTCTAACTGATCTTTTTCAGCTTTAAGAAGAAAATCTTTAAAGCCCGCAATCCTTGGTTTTATTTCTTCTCCGTATTCTGTTTTTCTTCCCATAAAAATGGTAAAGATTAAAGTAACAAAGCAAGCTATAAAACCAATTAAATAACAAATCCGAAATCTAGGGTCTAAATCTTCAATTACACTATAAGAAAGATAAAATAATACAAAACTTAAAATACTAATGCTAATTGACTTATCCGCTTTTTTGCTAGCAACAGCATCATTTACTTTATCATCAAATTCATCTGTAAGCTTAGCATTAACATCAGAAAAAGCCTTATATAAAGTTAAATGTTTAGATAAAATAATATCATCACTATCTTCAAACAATCTATCATAAATAATTTTTTCCATTTCATTTAAAGGTTTTAATTTACTAATTTCTTTTTCATAATCAATTTGCATTTGAGCATATTTTTCTTCTTGCAATACTTTTTCTTCTTCTTGTTTCTTTATATCTAAAATATTATCATTTATAATTTCAATAAACCTACCATTAAGTAGCTCATCTTTAACTTTATAAAAATTATCAATACTATCCGTTATTTCCACTACATCATTTTTCATAAAAGGAATATTTACAAATAGATATTTCATCATTGATTTACTTTCTTTACTCAAACTATCATCAATATCTTTTAACTTTTTTATTTTAATTGTATGAATAATTTTACCTGATTTTTCTAATCTTGGTAATGGATAAAGATTAATAATTTCAATATCTTTTTTTTGATTATTAATTTTAATATACCCTTTACTAGCCATTTCGATAATTAAAGCAATTGATTGTTTTTTATTATATTCATCACTATAAATATAACCAATTTCAGCAGCATTTAAATTATCTGGAGGATAAAATTCAATGGTTTGGCTATGTTTTGGAAAGTTTTTTCCATATTTTTTCCAATTTCTAAAAGTTAAATATGTTAAATAACAAATAACACATATTAAAATCAAAGATAAAATTCCATAGTTATAGTTTCCACCAGTAAAATATTTATCGGGGAGAGTAATATCTATTGTTAAAGATTTAAATAAAGAAAAATTATCATTCACATTAGCTGTAATTGTACTTCCCTTAACACTATAATTTATCATGCTATTAACATTATTTTTTCGATACTTATCAAGATAGAAATTAATTTCTGATGTCGATATATCTTTAGGCATACGGATTTCTACGGAAGCATTTCTAATTTGGGTTTTCCAATAATCTCCAAAAGCATGAAAGATAAACTCATCAAATCCTCTATAAGGATCCTTACCCATATCATAAATATAAGATATAGAATAAGTTTTTTGACCTTTTTTAACATAAGTAGAGACATCTCCTAGGCGAATACTTTTCTTTTTATTTGTCGGAATAATTCTATAAGGATCACTACTAGAAGATAAATTTTTAATTGAGGATTTTCTTTTAATAGTATTACCATTTTTATCTGTGTATTCTAACCATTCAGGAATGAATTTATAGATACCATGATGCTTAGTATTATACCAATCAACAGTAATATTTTCCGTTACGCTAACTTGATTATTTTCATGAACATCTAAAATAACTTTATAGGCATTAATATTAAAACCAACTACTGTATTATTAGAACTATCGCTTCCGATACTATCTGAAGTCCAAGCTTTTATAAAAAAAATACAAATAAAAGTACCAACTAAAACGGACGCTATTACTCCAAGAACATTTTTTAAATTTTTAATCATACGCTAACCTCAATACTTTCTTTTTCTTCTTCTTTAATAATAAACATATCTTGGGGTTTTAATCTTAAAATGCCAGCAATGATATTGCTAGGAACCATCTCAACCTTATTATTATATTCTCTAACAACAGCATTATAATACTTTCTTGATTTAGCAATTTCCTCTTCAACCCTAATAAGTTCTTTACTCAAAAGATTAAAATTATTACTAGCCTTTAATTCAGGATACTTTTCGCTAAGTAACATTAAATTCTTCATATTCTGATTAATTTGTTCATTTACTTTAATTTTTTCTCTATTAGGCATATTATCATAAACATTATTTCTTAAAGTTATAATCCTCTTTATAGTCGTATTTTCATAATCACTATAAGCTTTTACGGTCTCTACTAAATTAGGAATTAAATCCCAACGCTTTTTTAAATAAACATCCATAGTAGCAAAGGCCTCATTTATTCTTAACTTTAATCTAATAAATTCGTTATAAGTTATTAAAGTGTAAATAAAACATATAACAACAACTATTCCCATAATAATTAAATATTTCATTAAACTCACTATCCTCATCTATAGGATATAATAGACTTTAAATTATTGCAATAAGTTTTAAAAAATCTAATAAAAGTTATTTTTAATCAACACCTTAAAAAAGCTTGAAAATTTAGCAAAAACCTAATTTACAAAAGGGGCCATTTATGGTAATATTAACTAGCGAAAGGAAGTTAAATAAGATGAAAAAAACAAAAATTATTTGTAGTATTGGTCCATCTACACAAATTTGGGAAAATTTCAAAGGTATTGTAGAGGCTGGTATGAATGTTGCACGCATCAATTTCTCACATGCAACAATTGAAGAAAGAGAATTAGACTTATCATTAATTAAACGCGCTAATGAAGAAATGGGCGCTAATATTGGTATTCTATTTGATACTAAAGGTCCAGATTTAAGAACTTGCACATTTGATGGTGATTATATCGAACTTGTAAAAGGTAAAACAATTCGTATTGTTGAAGAAGATGTTTTAGGTAATGCCGAAAGAATTTCTTTCAACTATAAAGGAATTCTTAAAGATTTAGAAGTAGGACAAGCTATTCTTTTAGATGATGGTTTCTATAAATTAGTTATTGTATCTAAAGAAGAAGATGGCGTTACTTGTGAAATCATTAATGGTGGTACTATTAAATCACGCCGTGGCGTTTGTATTCCAGGAGTTAAACTTAATGTTCCATTTATCTCTGATGCTGATAGAGAAGATATTAAATACGCTTGTGAACATGATGGTGACTATATCGCTGTATCATTTGTAAACACTGCTGATGATGTTAAGGCTGTTAGAGATCTATGTAAAGAATTTGGTCGTGAAGATATGATCATTATTTCAAAAGTAGAAACTCAATATGCTATTGATAATCTCCAAGAAATCGTTGATGCTTCTGATTATATTATGGTTGCTCGTGGCGATTTAGGTATTGAAACTGGTTTAGAAAACTTACCATTATATCAACAAAGAATGATTGATATGTGTCATAAGAATGGTAAAGGTGTTATCATGGCTACACAAATGATGACATCAATGAAAGAAAACATCCGTCCAACAAACGCTGAAGTTACTGATGTATCTAATGCTGTACTTGCTGGTTGTGATGCTATTATGACTAGTGATGAAACTACTATGGGTAAATATCCGGTAGAAACTATACAATATATGGCTAAGATTGCTGTTAATGCTGAACAAATCACTAAATACAATCTTGCTGATTATAAATTAAGAGGTACTGATATTCACAATGCTATTTGTAAATGTGCAGTTGATGCTACTTTAGAATTACCTATTAAAGCTATCGTTGTATCAACTAAAGAAGGTAAAACTGCTTTAGATGTATCTTCTCTAAGACCAAATGCTTATATTATCGCTACTGTTGAAAATGAAAAGATGGCTCGTATGCTTGCTCTTAAATGGGGTGTTTATACTAAAGTTGTAGGTAACGCTTCTAAAGATACTGATGCCTTAGTAGATGAAAGTATTAAAGCTGCTAAAGAAATGTTAAATCTAAAATACAAAGATTTAGTTTGTGTTGTTGGTTCAACACCTAGTGATGCTCATACTAACTTCTTAAAAGTTGAAGAAATTTAATTTTTAGCTTAAGGAAAAGCCCAGTTAATTCTGGACTTTTTTATTATTTAAAGCACTACAAGTCTTCTAGAAACGAATTGTCGATGCGCGTGTCGACAATCTTTTTTTATCCCAATTTCAAAAAAATCAGAGGCTTTCACCTCTAATTAAATATTTAAATTAACTAAATTACTATCCATAATTGAGTATAAAAACACATCAACTGGTAAATTAGTCATTTCTAAAATATAATTTTTATAGCCAGCTAGCTGTTTAAGATATGCAGTATCGGTAATATGTTTTAACTTATAATCAACTATTACGGCCTTATCTTTTTTGATAATTAGTAAGTCAATAATCCCATGACTTTCTAGGTCGGCATTTTCATAAATAAATTCATATTCTTTATAAATTTCTTTGCTATCTTTTAAGATACCTGTATTAATAAATTTTTGAATACAATTTACTTCAAAAGCATTGAAATCTTTATAATCCGGATTATTAAAGTCAGTTATTTCAAATAAGTAATGCATGCGTAAACCAAAATCAATATTTTTTTGTTCCTCTTTAGTTCTTAAAGTGGTGGTTATTTTAGAAAAATGACTATTTTCTATTTTTTTCATATCGGGAATATAATCTTCAACCGAAATAATACTCCCCTTCTCGTTTTTTAAGGCGACTAAATCTTTTTTAGCCGATAAATTATAATCTTTAGTAAGCCCAAGAGAATCAATATCAATATCTTGCATGTAGGGTTTTAAATAATCATAAATAGAATCTAGCATATCCGTAAACTTACGGTAACTGCTTCTTGTTTCTCCATCCACTACCCCTTCTACTTTATAAGCTAACTCATTTTTATCAAATTCACCAACGATAATCATTTTTTCCCTAGCTCTAGTTAAAGCAACATAAAACAATCTTAATCTTTCGCTTATTTCTTCTAAAATATATTTATTTTTTAACATTAATTTAACAACAGTACTATGAATACCATTTTTAACATAAGGAGTAATAAATCCTAGGATATTATCAT
>CAKOMH010000025.1:0-20010 GCA_934096595.1 uncultured Bacilli bacterium
TCTAGGGCTTTTTCAAATTTTAAAGTAAAAAAAAGAAGCTAAGTAGAAATTATTCATTTCCACTCAGCCCCTTTTTTTGCGTTAAACACTTTTAACTAATTTAGTAATTTTAATAAGATAATAAAAATTAATTATTTAAGACTAATTTCTTATGCCCTTTTAATAATTTTTATGGTAAAATAACTGACGATTTAGATTTATAAAACTTACTAGAAAGGTTATATGGATATTAAAATAGGTGGTTATCCATTAGATAAAGAACAATATAAAATAGCAACTTCTAACGATAAAGAACTACTAGTAGTAGCAGGAGCTGGTTCAGGTAAAACTTTTACGATAGTGGGACGCATTTGGTATCTTATTAATGTAAAAAAAGTTAAACCAGAAGAAATATTATGTATTTCTTATACAAAAGATGCTAGTAATAGTTTAAAAAATAAACTTTTAAAAGAATTTGGTATTGATATGAATGTTTATACCTTTCATAAACTGGCTATTAATATTCTTCGGGATAAAAATATTGATTTTACTATAGCTAGCCCTGATCTTTTGGACCTATGTATTGAAGAGTATTTACGCATCGATATTTTAGAGTATCCAGAACAATTAAAATATTTAAGATTTATTTTAAAAATTAATTGGCATAGTAGGGAAGAATATTTAAAAATTTTAGATGATAAAAAAGTCGAAATAGATAAATTTATTAAAATAGTATCAACATTTATAAAATTATATAAATGTAACGGGTATGAAATAAACTATTTTAAAGAAGTATTAGATAAGTTAAATAAGAAATTATTAAAAAGAATTGATTGTTATTATATTTTAATTATCTTTAATATCTATGTAAAGTATAGTAAGTATTTAAGAGATAATAACGAGTTAGATTTTGATGATTTAATACTTGAAGCAACCAAAGTAGTTAATAAGAGTAAGTACATAAAAAAATTTAAATATATAATTATTGATGAATACCAAGATAGTTCGTATATTAGATTTAATTTAATTAGAGAAATAGTAAATTGTAATGATAGTTACTTTATGGCAGTTGGTGATGATTTTCAGTCAATTTATAAATTTTCAGGTAGTGATATTGGTTTGTTTATTAATTTTCAAGATTATTTTAAAAAGGGTAAGATATTAAAAATTCAAACGACTTATCGAAATAGTCAAGAACTGGTTAATATTGCTGGGGATTTCATTATGCAAAATAAAAAGCAGATAAAAAAAGAGATGAAGTCCAATAGTCATGTAGAAAAGCCCATAAAAATTGTTTATTTTGATAAAGAAATAGAAGATTTTTATAGATTGTGTTTATATTTAAAAAGAAATAATAAGTGTAACATTTTAGTATTAGGAAGAAATAATAATGATATTAAAAAGTATGTAGGAGATAATTTAGTACTTACTGAAGATAAAAGAATTATCTTAAAGAATAGAAAATTAGAAAATAAGATAGTAAACAATAAAAATACTAATAGAATGAATATAAGTTATATGACCATGCACAGGTCAAAGGGACTAGAATGTGATGATATAATAATTATAAATCTTAAAGATGAGGCTTTGGGATTTCCTTCGAAAATTGAGCAAGATAAGATTTTAGAATATATTAGAAAAGATACAAAAAAAGACTTCTTAGATGAAGAAAGAAGACTATTTTATGTAGCACTGACACGCGCTAAGAAAAATGTTTATTTATTTACCCCTCGAAAAAAAGCTTCTATTTTTGTTAAAGAGTTACTAAAAAAATATAAAAATGATATTGAAATAATTAAAAGATATTAGAAAATAAATTTATAAATTAACACCCTTCGCAAGTAAATCTCCCCGTAGTACTTAAGGCTGTTATTTCTATATCAAACTTGTTTTTAGCGGCAGCATCAACGCCAGTTACAGGAATATGAATAGTTAGTAAAGATGGAGTTTGATAACCATTAGAATTATTAACATATTTAACAACAATTCTATTAGTATCATAAGTACCATAATTCAAATCCCATTTTTCCATTGAATGTGTATTATTACTTAAATTATAAGTACCATATGCTATATAACTTCCTGTTACATATAAAGTTTTGACAGTATTATCTTTAAAATAAAATTGATAACATCTTTTACTAGTAGCATTGGCGGACTGATTACATTCCTTTTTGAATTTTACTAAATAATTATCACTGTTAATTAAATCAGCTTCAATAACATTAATGAAAGAAGCTCTCGTAAGGCTATCTTCGTTTCTTCGGTTACTTAAAATACCTTCATTTTTTAAATCAGATAGTAAATTAACAATAAAAATCATGACAATGGATATTAGGACTAGACTAACTAAAACTTCCATTAAAGTCATACCTTTCTTATTCATCTTAGACCTCCGCATATAATTTAACATTGTTAAAATAACTTTTGGTAACTTGACGATAACATCTATTGTTTTCTAAAATATAACGGTTTGGACAAGTACCATCTTTTTGCTTATTTCTAGACTTAGAATAATCAGTATAAGTATCTTGATATTCAACAATTAAACGATAACCATCATCAGTACCTGATAAAGTTCTGATATAAAGATAGGCATTAGTATTTTGAATATTATTTAAATTCTCCATAGTAGTCGTATTTTTACAATCATTACGCCCATTTTTATTAATACATTGTTTTAAATCATTGACATTATAATAAGTAATATACATATTAACAACATTTAATTCATTTTGACTAGTACTTCTACTTAAAGTTTTACTACTAAATACCTCTTTATTTTTTTCAATGGGGTCCTCCTGATTATTGACTGTTAAAGTATATAAAATACTATCAAGAGGATTAAATCGAACAATTTTTTGATTAGCATCAACTAAATAAGTCTTTATATATTTACTAATATTTAAAGAAGCTAGGTAATCTTCAATTAAATAAGTACGGTAAAGATAACTTGTGTCATCAAACATAGCTCTTCTTTTTTCATTTAGTAAGACACGAGAAAAAGTTATATAAATTGTTAGTAATGATGTGGTTAAAATTGTCATTACCATTATTGTTTCTACAAACATAAATCCTTTTCTATTCTTCATAAATCGTCCTTATCTTCTAACAATAGAATAGCATATTTTTAATAAAAATAAAAGTAAGTATATTTTAGGAGTTAAAGATGGTTTATTTAATTATTTTTATTTAATTATCAGGTTTCGTTAATCATTTATTTAAAGATGTGTTATTATTATAATGGAAAGGATAAGAAGTAATGAAGAAAAGTAGTAAAATTGTAATTATTGTTTTAATAATTATTGTAACATTTAGCTTAGGTACAGTTGGTGGTTATTTGCTATTTAAGAATAAATATGATGGCATTAAAAACAATACTGAAGTTAATGATACTAATAAAAATAATGGTTTAGATAAGAATAATGAATCTAATAACAATAACAATTCAAATAACAATAAAAACAATAATAGTAATTCAAATAACGCTAGTGGAAATACTATTAAAGAAGAAAGTTTAAGTTTAAACGATAGTACAGTTACCAAATTATTTGATCGTAAAACTAATTTTCATACCACTAACAAAGTTACTTATAATACATTAAGTGACCAATGGAAGCTTGGTGCTGATTTAAATGGATTAACTAGAAAAAGTTTTTCTAATTTAAGTTATAAAGATGTTTGTGCCAAATTAAAGAATAGTGGTAGTGCTAGTTTAAGTTCAGCTTATAACGAATGTATAAATATGGGTGGTAAAAATGCTAGCAGTGGTGATCTAGTTGGTTATTACGATTTAGAAGAAGTTAGAAAAAATAATATTAAGTTCTTTAACGAAAGCAGTAATTTACCTAAAAAATATAGTTATGTTAATAGTACTTCATTAAAAACTGATGATAGTTGTGGACAAGTAGTATTAAGTAATAATACTTATCTTAGCTATGATTCTAGTTGTGGTTACGGCGGACTTGATTCCCTTACTAAAAAGACTTTAGTAAAAGCTGTAAAGTATGGTGATGAATTATATATTTATGATAAGTTCATTGTTGGAGTTGCCGGTAATAGTCAAAATGATTATGTAAGTTATGATTTTTATAGTGATGATGACCTTACTAATAAAGTAACAACTTATAATTTTAAAGAAACTGATGATGGTAATTATAGTATTGAAGTTAATGATATACTAAAATACATGAAGAGTTTTAAACATACTTATAAGCTAAATAGTAACGGTAACTATTATTGGGTATCTAGTGAACCTGTAAATAGTATTAATTAACAAAAAATATCTATTCAATTGTGAGTAGATATTTTTTGATATTATAATTTTTTACTATCTTTAGAAATTAATAATTTTCTTAACCAGTCAAAAGGAATAACACTTAAAGATAGTAAAATAACAAATAGAAGTTCTTTAACAGTAAGACCATAAGTTCTAAATAAATCGCCACCATAGTAAATCAAGTAAATTTGGACCATGGTAATACCAACAAAAATGAAGATAAATGGTTTGTTTTTACTGATGTTAGCTAAAATATTTAGACGAGTTGTTCTAGCATTTAAGGCATTGAAAAGAGCAGAGAAAATGAAGAAAGCAAAATAAGCCGTATAAAGATAACGATAATCATTAGAATAACGAATAAAATTGTAGACAAAGTTAGATTTTAAGAAGAAGATACCGAGGAAGGAAGTGTAAAGACCAGTAAATAAGATTTCTTTAAACATGTAACTATTGATAATAGGAACATCTTTAGTTTTAGGAGCTTCTAACATATATTCTTCAAGAGGAGGCTCACTAGCAAAGGCGATACCGGCTAAAGTATCCATAATCATATTTATCCAAAGCATCTGAATGACTGTAACAGGGGTTGTAATATCAAAAATAGGTCCTAAAATAGCCATTAACATAGCGCAGATATTGACTGTTAATTGGAAAATAATAAACTTACGAATACTTTTAAAAATGGTTCGACCGAAAAGAATAGCTTTAGTAATCGATTTTATGTTATCGTCTAAAATAATAATATCACTGGCTTCTTTGGCAACTTCAGTTCCCGAACCCATAGCAAATCCCACATCAGCAGCCTTTAATGCTCCCGCATCGTTTATGCCATCACCAGTCATGCCGACTACTAAATCCATATTTTGAAGTATTTTAACCATACGACTTTTATCTTTGGGGAGAGCTCTAGCAATAACTTTTATCCGACTATAAAGAGAATTAATTTCTTCATCAGATAAACTATTAAACTCTTTACTGGTTAAAGCTAAGTCATTTTTACTAGTTATAATACCCGATTCTTTAGCAATTGAAGTAGCCGTATCAATATTATCACCCGTAATCATAATGACATTAATACCAGCGTTATGTAAAATATTAATTGAAGGAGAAGTCGTTTTGCGAATAGTATCTTTAATTATTAGATATCCAAGATATGTATGCGAGGCACTGTGTTTATCTTTAGAAGTTAAGAAAATAATACGCGAACCCGTTTTGGCTTCATTATCAATATTCTTACTTATCGCTTCTTTATTTAAAAGGACTTTCTTATTACCACTACTGTCTAAATAATATAGACACTTGTCTAATAAAACTTCTTTAGCGCCTTTAAAATAAGTTACTTCATTATCAAGAGTTACAGAACTATATTTATCTTTACTATCAAATAATTTTTTAGAAAGAATTTTATGTTTAGAATATGGTTTATTAATATATTGTAAAATAGCTTTATCAGTTTGGTTACCACCAGTTATTTCATTATTAGCATTAAAGAAGGATGAATTATTATAAAAAAGGTTATTAGCAACTTCTAGCTGTAACTTAGAAGAAAGACAAGAAAAATCAGTAACTTTTTGATTTAATGGGGTAACAAAGGTTGTAACTTTAAGATTACCTTCGGTTAAAGTGCCAGTCTTATCAGTTAAAAGACAATTTATATTGCCACTGGTTTCAATACCAATGAGTTTACGCACTAGGACATTATCTTTTAACATTCTTTTCATATTGGAAGATAAAACTAAAGTTACCATAAGAGGTAAACCTTCGGGGACAGTAACCACAATCACGGTCATACTTAAAGTTAGGGAGTAAAGAATATTATTAATGCTAAAATTCTTGGTTGTTAATAGATAAACAATAGCAACAATTAAAGCGCCAACATAACCGAAGATACTTATTATTTTAGCCAGATGAGTAAGTCGGGTTTTTAAAGGGCTGATAGTTGGCGGAATTTGAATATCTTTGGCTAGACCCCCAATTAAAGTGTTATCGCCAACCTTATCAACTTTCATTTTAGCTTCGCCCTCATAACAAATAGTAGAAGAGTAAACATACTCCCCCCGCGTCTTTTCTTTATCTTTAGTTTCCCCGTTGATACTTGCTTCATTTACCGATATTGTTCCTTCAACAATATAGCCATCAGCGGGAATAGAATTACCACTAGAAAGGAGAATGATATCTCCAACTACAACATCGGTAATGCTGATGGTTTCAAGTTTACCATTTCGCAAAACATTGCATTTCTTTTTACTAGCTTCTGCTTCTAGACGATTAAAGGCTTCCTCGCTACCGTATTCAGCAAAGGAACCAATGGTAGAAGCTAGAATTATGGCAATCAAAATACCAATAGTTTCAAACCAATCATTATTCTTAAATAAAAAAACAATCTTAAATGCTAAGACAATAATTAGAATTTTAATGATTGGATCACCTAAAGACTCTAAAATAAGAGAGAAGAGAGTTTTCTTTTTAACTTTTGTTAAAGTATTACTGCCGTATTTATTACGACTTTGGATAACTTCTTTATTTGTTAAACCGTTCATACACGCACCCATTTAATAGTATGAATTTCCAAAGTCAGATATGAAAAAAGAGTAAACTTAGTATTTAAGTAAAACGAAGGAAATAGGAATTACTTACTTTCTAGTTACTCTTATTTATTAAGACATAAATTTTTCAAAACAAATTTTTAGTTTTTTAATAATATTATCGACATTGATAGCATTAGATTGGGTATATTTATTTAAAAGCCATTTAGGAATATCACTTTGTTTTAGATAAATACTTTGTAATAAGTTTTCCATTTGGACTTTATTCTCGGCATTAACATTTTTTTGAAATTCTAATGGAATAACTACCATATTACCACTAGTTTGCCTAATTTTAAGGCTTTCTTGGGTTATTTGAATATTACAAGATTTAGTTGTATCAATTAACTTAAGAGGTTGCATTGTAATATAATCCTTAATAGCAAATAACTTGTTAAATAATTGAGTTAAATGATTAGTAGCATTAAAGATATTAATTTTTAATTCTTTATTAGTAGATTTCCAGATAAAAGCCTTTTCTTTTTGCGTAATTGTTAATTCTTGCCAAGAGTAGTAATCCCCTATATCTTCATAATTTTTAATATAGAGGCTAATCTCTTTTTTGGATAAATTAACTTTCTTAAAAAGAATGGTTTCTAGTTCTAAATCTTGGGCTAATTTTTTAGCATAATCTTTATAAATATTATCTTTTTCTTGGGATAAGCTTAGTATTGTATTATATACTTCGTATAAACTAATTGTATTTTCCATAATGTTCCTTTTAATTTATGTATGTTTATTCTTCTATATAAAATTTATTAATTTAGGGAATGTCTTATTACTTATTTTACTTTTAGAAGCGCTAGTTAAGGCTACTTTAATAAAATTTATATATAAGTAATTTTTATCATATCACAAGTAAAAAGCGTTTTGGGTGAAATTTATTTTAAGTCAACTATATTTGTTAATTTATTGAAAACTAGTTCTTTAGCAGCCTCATAACTGATATTCATAGCATAAGCAATTTCATTAAATAAGAATTGTTCAGCTAATTCTTGATAATTAGTATCTTTATCACTTAAGTGTTTATGATTATTTTTTCTTATCTCGTTACGAATATAAGTGGTTTTAATAATTTTAATTAAATCTTCAATAGTGGTACCTTGTAAAAGAGTTTTATATTGTTCTTCTAAATTACGCTCATTAATATCTAGGGTTGGAATATTATTAATATTATCCAAAGTCGTAGTTATTTCTTCAAAAGTGGCAAGCGGCCTTAGTAATTGATGTTCTTGCGATACGGGTATACTTACTCTTAAAGTAGAATCTTCTTTATTTTCTAAAGTATAATAGTCTTGATTATTAATCTTTTTGAAGTCTTTTACAACACACACCTCTCTTTTATAGACGACATATTCATTAATTTTATACATTTGTAGTTCCTCCATAGATTTTCAAGTCTTATATTTATTATACCGTTTTTTAAGATTTTTTTCTAATCAAAATTTGGTTTTTTAAAGAAAATATGGTGCTTTTGGGATAATAAATGTTTGTTATTCTAATAAATTTTGATAAAATAAGTTAGGAAAGTAGGGTAGTTATGGCAAAAAGAAAAAATAATAAAAAATGGAATGAATTAATATATTTTTGTTTAGGCTTATTGGTTTTATTAGTGGGGTATTTTACAACTAATGCCGATAATACTTCGAGTAGTTATGACAATAATACAAATAGTAGTACAAGTGAAGTCTTGGTGTATTTTATTGATGTTGGGCAAGCTGATGCAATTTATATTAAAGATGGCAATAGTAACATGATGATTGATGCGGGTAACAATGCTGATGGGAAACTTTTGGTTAAGTATTTACAGTCTTTAAAGGTTGAAGAATTTAAATATGTAGTTGGAACTCATGCACATGAAGACCATATTGGGGGAATGGACGATATTATTAACAATTTTAAAATAGATAATTTCTATATGCCAGAAGCCATTAGTACAAGTAAGACTTTTGAAGATGTATTAGATGCCTTAGACAAAAATAAAGTTACTTTTCAGACCCCTAAGATTGGAGATAAATTTACTTTAGAAAATACTAATTTTGAAGTTTTAAGTATTGGTAATGATACTAGTGATTTAAATGATACTTCTTTAGTATTAAAAATGAGTTATAATAACACTTGTGTTTTGTTTATGGGTGATGCTTCAAGTAATGTTGAAAAGACTTTATTAGATAAAGATATAAATTGTCAAGTGCTAAAGGTCGGTCATCATGGCTCAAGATATTCAAGTAGTGATGAATTTATTAAAAAGGTAAATCCCACTTATGGCATTATAATGGTTGGAGAAGGTAATAAATATGGACATCCAACTAAAAAGACTTTAGATATTCTAAATAAATATAAAGTTACTATTCATAGAACAGACGAAGAAGGTACTATCGTTATGCACTTAAAAGGTGATGATATTTCCTTTGAAAATATTAAGACAGAAACGAATGGTTAGTTATGAAATTTAGTGTTGATGAGATTATTGATAATATTATTAAGTTAGAAGATTTAGAAACTAGAGAGATAAGATATTTAAAAAAAGAAGATTTAGATTTTGAGACAAAAGAAAATGATATCTTAATTTTAGGAGATAATGGTTATCACAAAGATGAAAAGTTAAAAAATGACCGTATTAACATGTTAAAAGAAAAGTTAGAAAGACTTAAAAATTCACAGTTTAAAGAGTGAATTTTTTTTATTTAAATTAAAAATGTAGTTATGTCTAATTGTATAGAATTATAATTTTTGATAAAATAAAATTCGATAGGAGAATTTATGGACGATTTTAAAATAAGATTAAAAGAGAATAAAAGAAAAAACGATATACTTATGATGTATTATGAATCTTATTTGAGAAAAAGGCGTCTAAAACCACAGATTATTCGTAAATATTGCTTTAATGTGGTTTTCTATATCTATGTTTATCTAACTCAAGATGAAACAATTATTCCTGCTATTGAAGGTTATAAGGCTCTTAAAGATTTTCCTGATGCTTTTATGACTAGATATACTTGGGCTTCTGTTCGTAACTATGAAAGTGGTATTTATAGTATTGAGTTATTTTATAAATGTTTGTATAAGAAAGAATTAATCACAAAAGAAGAATATAAGATTGTTAATGATTTTCGTAAGAAGGAAGTGCCAAAGTTTATGGCAAAGTATGACTTCATTGGCGATGATTATTTAAAAGATTTTATTATTGATTAAGTTTTTTTACTTTTATTCTAAAAGCTACTAAGAATTAGTATAGGTTCTTAGTAATTTTTATTTGTTTTTATCCATAATATTAATATCTTTTTCTATTCTTTTTAATTCATTAATTATCTCTTGATCAGTAAGATTTAAAGCCTTGGTAATTTTAACAAAAGTAGTTACTAGAGGTGTATTAAGGTCATTTTCTATTCTAAAAATAGTTTTCCTATCGATATCAGTTAGCTTTTCTAACTGTTCTTGGGATAAGCCTTTTCTAATTCGATATTCTTTTAGCATATTACCACCATTTAACTTATTAAAGCAAAGGGGGTGCTATTTTGCATTGACAAGTTTGTCCTAGTTTAAGACATAAATGTCATAGTAATATATTTTTAAGTTAATAATGGAGATGATTGTTTAATGAAAAGAAATGTAGTATTTATCAGTATAAGTTTGGTGATTATTTTGTTATTAGGAATTGGGGTTTCTTATTCTTTATGGAATATTAGTGTTAGTCAAGATACGATTAATATGGCAACAACGAAGTGTTTTAATGTGGAGATTACTAGTCAAAAGAACAGTATTTCTTTAGAAAATGCTTATCCAATTAGTAATGAAAAGGGTAAGAAGTTAACGCCATTTAGTTTTACAGTAACTAATACTTGTGATATTTTTGCTAGTTATACTGTTAGTTTAGAAAGTTTAAAAGGAACTACTTTATCTAGTAAATTTATTAATGCGATGATTAATAATGAAGAGATTAAAAAACTAAGTGATTATGAGATAACTGATACGGTGAATGATGGGAGTATTGAAAGTCATATTTTAGCTAAAGGTTCTTTGGGTAGTGGGGATAGTGAAGATTATACTTTAAGAGTTTGGATTGATTATGATACGACAATGGAAGATTTAGATAACGAGACTAAGATTTTTAAATCTAAAATCGTTGTTAAGGCTCAACCTAGTAGTTGGAGTCCCGTAGATGAAGGATATACAACTTTACATGATGCGATACTTGCCAATGAATATCAAAGTAGTCCAGAGGCAGCAATTAAAAAGATAGAAGCAAAGGGAACACCGGATTTAAGTAAAACTGCTCCAATATCTGCAGATGACTTATCTGACAAAGGTTTATATAAATCAGAAGATGATTATGGAAACACTTATTACTATCGAGGTAAAGTAAATAATAACAATGTTTATTTTGCAGGATTTTATTGGCAAATCATAAGAATTAACGGTGATAGTTCTATAAGACTTCTTTATAATGGAACAGAAAAAGAAGCCACAGGTAATTCAAAAACCATTGGTGTTTCTTCCTTTAATTCTACAAACAATAGTCCGACATACATAGGTTATATGTATGGTAATTCAGATGGAACCACATTTGCTGAGGTTCATTCTAATTTATATGATTCAACGATTAAAATAAAATTAGATGATTGGTATAAAATAAATGTGATAGATGGTGGATTAAGTAATTATATTTCGCAATTAAGTGGCTTTTGTGGAGATAGGAAACTATTTTATGGTGATGGGATTAGTTCAAATATGACTAGTCACTTTGGAGCTTTTGAAAGATATGGAAATGATGTGGCTCAGTTTATATGCCAAAATACTGAAAGGGATTTATATACAACACGCGATTCAAATATAGGAAATAAGGCATTAACATATCCAATTGGCTTGATTACATATGATGAATTAGTTTTTGCTGGAATGACTGCCAAGGATAATAATAAAATATCATATGTTTATTCAAGCGAACAATATTGGACCATGTCGCCAACTTATTATACATCAGATTGGGCTAAAAGTTTTGGATGGGTTCAACATAGTGATGGAAATTTATCACATGGTTGGATAGTAAATGCACCAGTTGGCGCTCGTCCGATTATTTCACTAAAATCAGATGTTAAAATTTCTGGAGGAATAGGCACTATTAATGAACCATATGTGATAGAATAATAATATGTTAATTTTTAATATATTATTTTTTATATAAATTAAAGGAGTGAAAGTTTATGATTTATATAACAGGAGACAAACATGCTGATTTTATAGATGTATATTATTTTTGTTATAAATATAAAACATCTATTAAAGATACATTAATAGTTTTAGGAGATGCTGGTATCAATTATTATTGTAATGAACTAGATAATGAATTAAAAGAAAGTTTAACAGAATATCCCATTACTTTTTTCTGTATACATGGTAATCATGAAGAAAGGCCAGAGAATATTAATGGTTATAAAACTAAAAAATTTCATAATGGTATAGTTTATTATGAAGAAAAGTATCCTAATATCTTGTTTGCTAAAGATGGGGAAATATATGATTTTAACAATAAGAAAGTATTAGTAATAGGTGGAGCTTATAGCGTTGACAAATATTATAGGTTACAAAACGGGTATCGCTGGTATGAAAGTGAACAACCTAGTAATGAAATAAAAATGAAAATTCTAAATATATGTGATAAAGATAATAATATCGATGTAGTGTTAAGCCATACTTGTCCTTACAAATATATTCCAAGAGAAATGTTTATATCTGGAATAGACCAATCAAAGGTTGATACCAGTACAGAAGAATTTTTAGATAAAATAGAAAGTAAGTTAAATTATAAAATATGGTATTGTGGGCATTATCACACCGATAAGAAAATCGATAAAATTAGATTCATGTTTAATGATATAGATACTTTTATAGAATAGATGGTAATTTAACAATACTTTTTATTTTAATTTTAAGTAGGATTTATGTAAGATTTAAGCAAGATAAGCCATAAAGTTTTATATGGACATTTATATGGACATATAGCCTTCAAAGCCAGTATTCACCGCACTTTTATATGGACATTTATATGGACATTTATATGGACATTTATATGGACATTTATATGGACATTTATATGGACATTTTAAAAAATTCACAAGTCATCTTGTGAATTTTTTATTAAACAAGCAATATAAGTAGAATAATTACTAAATATTATATGTTTATTATTAACTTTAAACTCTTTATTACCAAAGATATATAACTTAGGAATATTATCTAAATAATAATTTAAACCATTAATATCTATATTATAAGTACTATTACTGTCTATATAATAAAGAGAATTATTATTATAGAGTAAATACTTTTTATCTTTATCTAATAAATCATTTATAGATAAAACTTTATTTAAAGTAAGATTTAGTTTATCAAATAAGTAATTATAATAAACTATATCTTTAGGTAATACTTGATAATTTAAATAAACATTAATTGGATAATAAATTATTGAAGATATTAATTTATGGTCTTTTAAGAATTTTTTAAAATCTTTTAGAAATATAGTTTCTTCTATAATATTACTATTATTTATACTAGGAGAAGTAAAAGTAATTATCTTATCTTTAATAATCTGAATTTCATTATCATTAATATAGATAATTAACTTAGTCATTATTCATTACTTCAGTATAATCAAGTAAATAGAATTCTTCTGGATTAAAGACTTCACCTTTATAGAATACTTCAAAGTGAAGAGCATTACTTGTATCGGTTGTTATTTTATTTTGACCGCTAGTAGCAATTATATCGCCTTGTTTTACCGTATCACCAACTTTGACTTTGACTTCGCCTAAACTTTGATAAACAGTTGTTAAATTATTAGTATGTTCAATTTCAACAATATTTCCCATTAGACTATCTTCTTTAATGTTTTTTACAGTACCATCTAAGATTGATACGACATCAAAAGCATTATTAGAAGTGTATAAAACGCCAGTATTTTGCATGTAAATACCTTCATAATAGATTAAGGCAGCAGCTTGTTCATCGTTCGTACCATCAATATTATAATATGGAATGGTAGCACTCACATCAGTACTGGTATAAGGTCTTATGATAGTTTTGGTTACACTTACTGTTGGCGTTATATTAGTATCATCCTGAGTATTATTTACCTCACTAGTATTATCTTTAGGAGTAGGGTTAACTACGGGAACACCAGCTGTTAAAATTTGGTACATTTTATAACTACTAAATAGAATTGTACATACTAACATTAGGCATATTGTTGGGATAACATATTTTCTTAATCTTCTTCTTTTTTTCATAAATTCACCTTTCTATTAGAAAGTGTGAACTAAAAAGATGATTTTATACATTTAATTTACTATTTTTGTTAATTGCCCTAATGGCTATTGTTAAAACTAGTTGGAGCTATGATAACTTTTAGGACAAGAAATGTCTTCTTTTTTTATAAATTATACTATTCTGGGAGTGGAGGGTGGGAAGTAATAATAATTTTATAAACCCCTAAAAAAAAGAATATAAATTTAAATCTTATACTCTTCAATAGTTACCCCTTGGTAATAATACTCCAAAATATCTTTGTAACTAGAACCCTCCTTAGCCATAGCATTCGCACCATATTGACTCATGCCAACCCCATGACCATAACCTTTCGTGTTAAAAATAATATCGTTATTTTCAGCTGTTATCGTAAAATCCGTAGAACGCAAATCAAATATTTTTCTAATCTCGATACCAGTATATGTCTTCTTATTAATAGATAGCGTTTCTATTCGGTTAGAATAATCAGTTATAATATTATTTATGGTTAAGGCGGCACAATCAATATTTAGAGTCTTACAAAACTCATCTTTAGATACTTTTTTTGTAACTTTAAATTTAGTATTTGTCTCGTTATCAAAGGTTGGCATAATCGTATTTAAGTATGGTAAGGCCTCATTAAAGACACTTAAAGATGTAGTAGTATAGCCATTACTCATTGCATAAAAGTAAGATTTTATTAACTTTTTATTATAAGTTATTACCTGATTTTTGGTCATATTTACCGCATCTGTTATTCTTTTTAAATATGTATAGTAGTTATCTTGCCATTTTTGTTGCAGTTCCTCTAAAGAATTGTAAGCTTGATCAGTTGTTGTTACATAACCTCTAGTATTTTCTTGATAAAGGGCAAAAGTTCTACTCGCCACCGCTTGGGATTTTAAGGCTTCCATATCAAAAAGAGCTGGAACTTCGGCTCCAACTACACTTACTAAATATTCTTCTAAAGGAATTTGCTTTTTTTCATTATTTATTAATAAATCAATATAGATTTCTTTGTCTTGAGAAGTTTGGTTGTTATTATTCTGATTTTTAGGAGATACTTGCTTACTTAACATAAAAACGGTAATAGGTAACAGGATTATGATAATGCTAAGTAAGATTTTATTCTTCATAGGTTCTCCTTGAATAACGCTTTTTAAGATAAAGGCGTTTTAAGACATAAAATCTGTTATAAAATTGGTTATTAGATAACTAGTAGCAATCCCAAATATTATGACTAACATTCTAGCTTCAAGGGGTTTATTTCTTTTCATAAACTTATCAAAATTAACCCCACTTAAGGCAACCATACTTAATAAAAGGGTTATAGCATATAACAGAGTCTTATAATTCATTATATGTTCCTTCTTCATAACTTATGATTTTATTTACTCTTCTTACATGGCGAGTTTCATTACTAGGCTCGGTTGTCAAAAAGGTTTTAATGATTTCTAAAGCTAAGGGATAATCTAGGGAAGCAGGAAGCGCTACTACATTAGCATGATTATGGATTCTAGCACTTTTAGCATCTTCAAGATTATTTATTCTAGCACATCTTATCCCTTTAACCTTATTAGCAGCGATAGAAATCCCAATCCCAGTACCGCATATTAAGATACCAAGGTCTTTTTCTTTAGCCATTTTAGTACAAATGTCAAAGGCAAAGTCTGGATAGTCATCTTCACTGTAGTTAGGTAGGGTAGAGGATACTATTTCATAATTAGTTTGTAAATCTTTAATTAGTTTTTCTTTTAATTCGACACCACGATGGTCGCAAGCAATATATATTTTCATTTTTTATTCTTCTTTCTTTTCATTATTTTTATATTTAGTTTTGTTTTTAACTTGTTTGCTTTTTTATATTTTAGTTATTTTTACTTTTATTGTTATCTATTTATTTTTTATATTTTTTTCAAATGTATTTTAAACTTTTTACTTAAACATATCTTTAATTAATTTTTGATGATTTAATAAACTTAGTAACTGAAATTCTTGATAATTAGGAGCAATAGAGATATCTTTTAAACTTGGTCCATCTTTAGTCATTACTATGTCTATTTGTAAATATTTATTATCAGGAATAGTATTTTTTATACGATTAACCAGTCTTAAAGTTCTAGGCCATTTAGGAATAGTAAGCCAAAGTAGGGGAGATTTAGTTAAAGGGTGCTCTTCATAAATATTCTTAGCAAGGTCATAAAATGGTGAATCAATAAGGCCAGTATCTAAGTTGATTGAAGCAATTATTTGATTACTTGCTGTTACTTCGTAATCCTCTTTACTAGTAACTAAGTAGGAAAATATTATGTCATCTTTAAAAGTTATAAAACGAATAAACGATAAATTGTTAGGATTTAATCTATCTAATACTTCGTCTTGTTTAATGGCACTTTCTAAAATAGTCATTTTGCTTAAATATAAATCGTTATAAACAGTAGTATAATTTTTTAAATCTATTTTGATTTTTTTAGTATCATTTTTTGATTTTAAGTCATATTTAGCATAAATATAGTTTTTGTTTTGGATAAAATCATAAAAATCAGTTATATTATCGCCGTTTAATTCTAACCATTTATAGTTAAGAAAGGGATAAAATTTCTTATTGAATTTATGGAGAGATTCAGTTATTTCCTTTAAAGACTGATTGTTATAAGTTTTAATTAATTTTAGATTATCTTTAATGGTGAGTAAATTACTTTTATCATTATCACTCATTTTGTAGCAATCAAATAATTGGTACTCCAAAAGATTGATATGATATTTATAATGACAACGAAGATAATCATTTATAATACTAATGGTTTTGATATTGGTACGACTTGATAAGGTTTTAGCAACTTTATATAAATTTTGATGTGTCATTTAATCAACTCCATCTTTATTATAACAAAAAAACTGCAATTATGCAGTTTTTGTTTCGTCTTGATTAAAGCCATATTTACGGTTGAATTTTTCTACTGAACCAGTCTTCTTTGCACGAGCTTGTGAACCTGTATAGAATGGGTGGCAAGCACTACAAACATCACATTGGATACTATCTTTAGTAGATTTTACTGTAAATGTATTTCCGCAAGCACAATGTACTTCTACTTCATGCATTTCTGGATGAATTCCCTTTTTCATAATACTCTCCTTCCGCCATGTTATATTCATAACATAGAAATTTGTTTGTCCTATGTATTATATCATAAGATTTTAGTTTTGCAATTATTAATAAGTTTATTTTTCGTGATTTTTCAATAATTTTTAGATATATAAATCAAACGAGCATTTATTATTTTCCATAAACTTAATAGTTATTAAATCGTTTTACATTTTAAATAGCAAAGTGTTATTTGATTTTTATTTTAAGATTAGCCAAGACTTTACCAACTAAAAACGATATTTTATCACTATTTTTCGTAGCTATACTTTTACAAATAGCTTTGCCACCAACCGTAAAACTAGATATAAAAGCTGTAAGTAAAACGGATATAATGCTTAAATTAATATTAGTTGAATTACTTATGGATATTGCTAATACAGCACCGATTGAACCACTTATAATACCACAAATATCACCAATAACATCATTACAAATACTAGAAATTTTACTAGAATTTTTAAGTAAGCCAATAGTTTCTTTACCACCTTTTATCTTTTGAGAAGCAATTGACAAGAAAGTCTTTTCTTTACTTGTTAAAACGGCAACTCCTATCATATCGAAGATTATGCCTATTGCAATTATCAATATTAATATTATAAATAAGAAAATACTACTTAATGAGTTCGATATAATATTAGAGATAATACTAAATAAGCATGATAGGATAAAAGTTAATAAAAAAACTTTATATATCCAGGCTTTATTATTCATAATTCCTCCTATATAAAGTAATATTCTAATTTTTGTATGGTATATCAAAAGTTAATTTTACGGCTTGAGGTCGAGTTGAGTTTCTCTAAATATCTTCCATTTGATTACTCATTGGCACTTTCGTCTTTAGGATATTTAATTAATATTTAATTCATTAATTACTCGATTGCCACTTAGTCCGCACTTCAATACTCTTAATATAGACAGTCTAGAGGTTTTCCCTGACATAAGTAACTATACTTATTCGCTTTTGCAAGCATTATTTCAACTTTAGGTATTCCTAATACTCACGCACGACATACGCAACTTCGAAATGACGCAATAAAAGGATTTAGGTTATATGCCATTATAACTTTCCTTGAATTTTAAATCTTATACTCACCCTAACTTGGGCCGATAAAGCAAGTATAAAAAGTGTCGGTAATGTAATTGATGGATTTTTAGCCCCATCTTCATATAGTGTTATGACTAGAATAATGCACCACACATAGCCGAGATTATATCATAAGATTTAGAGTTTGTCAAATTTTAGTTTTCTTAAAGTGTAAACAAATAGGGTATATTGACATATTTTTTTGAAATTACCTTTTATCTTATTATAATCTTCTTTAAATTATATGTTATTCTTTAAAAATTATTATTTACTTACTAGTTTATTTGTCGATTAATTCGCTAACTAAACTTAGCATTTTGCTATTATCGTGAACAAATTTTTGGGGTTTAAACTTTTTTACTTCTTTTATAGCCTTATCTAATTCATCAACATCTTGAAGACCAATTATATAGCCTAAGTCATTAAACTTAGCAATTATTTGAGTTTGATGGTCGTTAATATGTTCGCCATATTTGGAAAGACGAGGGACGGCAATAACTTTTTTGTTTTTTTCTAAGGCCGAAATGATATTACCAACACCACCATGGGTAATAATAAGGTCAGCTTGAGCCATTAAGGAATCAAATTCATCTTGGGGTATAAGATCAAAAATTTCCATATTATCAGAATTATATTTGGTAAAACCAGCCTGAACTATGACTTTATCTTTGATTAAGCCTTGATCTATTAACTGGTTAATTTTCTCTAAAAGACGAACAAATGTTTTATCTTGAGTTCCTAAAGTTACTAAAATCATAAAAAACCTTTCTAGTAAATCCAGCCACCATAGATGGCATTAGGATAAACTTCTAACATACTTTCCCATTGAACGATAAAGTAATCAGCAAATTTATATATTAAGCGGCCCGCACGAGTAGGGGTGGTGCTGTTGGCAATTGTTTCAATAAAAATGACTTTTTTATGAAATAATTTAGCTAGACAGCACATTGGTCCAACATTATGGGACCCTGTAGTTACAACCACATCTGGTCTTATTTTAAGAATTAAATAAAGAGAAATAAAGCAGTTTAAAAGCAATTTAAAGGGATAAACTAATTTAGCCTTAAAGTTTGTGTAAGTACCACTAATTATATAGTGAACACGGTTAGGATATTTTTTAGCAAGATTAAGGTTACTTTTGGTTTTTTCCGTTACAATAGTATAATCATACTTGGAAAATAAGGGGGCAAGTTGCATTAATTCACTTAAGTGACCGCCAGTACTAGCAATAAACATTACTTTTTTCATAATTTTTTCACCTTAAAATAATTATACTATAAAAGATTAATAAGTTGAAAAAAAGATTAAAAATAAATAGGGGGCTTAAAAGAAAAAAAACTTTACATGAGTGTAAAATTTTAAACTATATATTAAATACTGAATTAATTATTAAACTATAGGAAGATATGAATAAGTATATATGAATTCTAAAAATCATTAATATTCAATTTTCCAAGTGGAAACAATATTATTAAAAAGGTTACTTGCAAGGGTTTTGTGATCTTCAATATTTAGAGTATAATTTTGAGTCGTAAATTTTTGCAAAATACTGGGAGTATTGATAAAATTAATTTTATGTTTACTGGCTAAATCTTTTAAAAGATAGTTAGAAGTCAAGTTGATAGGGCTGATATAGATTATTTGTTTA
>CAKOMH010000026.1:0-19620 GCA_934096595.1 uncultured Bacilli bacterium
CTAAAATATATTTATTTTTTAACATTAATTTAACAACAGTACTATGAATACCATTTTTAACATAAGGAGTAATAAACCCTAAGGTATTATCATAGTAAAATTTATTTTTTAAATCATCAATATTAAATTTTTTCGATAAACCAGTAAAATAACAAACAGGATATTCTAATCCTTTTGAAGCATGAATAGTCATAATCTTAACTGAGTTAGAAGCTTCATTATTCAAAGACAACTTAATATCCAGTCCTTCTTCATAAACCATATTTAAATAATCTAAAAATTCATAAGGACTATAACCAAAATTAGTAGCATTCTGAGCAATCTTACCGATGGAATCAATCGTTACCAAATGTTCCTTAACATCGCCTGTCGTAATAAAGGCTTCTAAAAATTTGAACTTATCAATAATTAAACGGTAAATTTCATCATTAGGAAGATTATCTAAATCCTTGGCAAGTTCGTATAAAATACTATAGATTTCTGTTTCGGCATAAGACCTGTTACTAATAATCTTTAATATATCTTTATCGCTCATATTGAAAAGATAACTACGAGCAACAGCCATGAACGAATAAGAAAACATCGTGCCAAAATCTCTATTTTTAATTAAAACTAATAAATTATAAATATTTTTAATAATCGAAATATCAACAGAATCACTAATCGTTTTATCACGATAAATAGTAATAGGAATATTTAAATATTCAAAAATTTTCTTATATAAATTAAAGCTACTAGAACGATCCATTAAGATAACAAAATCACCATAATTCACGGATCGCTTTTGCATAGTTTCTTTATCCATCATTTCATAACCGATAGCTACTTTTTCTTTAATATCTTTTGCTACGGTAAATATTTCGATTTCTTCTTTAGTAAATTTTGAATCCTTATCATAAGTATAATTTAAAATGTCCATATTATAGTTTTCTTTATTTACTTCATCATAAGGAGTAAGTCCAAAAACCATTTGATGAGACTCAATATAGTCAGCACCACCAATAAAATTATCCATAAATAAATTAAACATCATATTAATATTATTTAAAACTTCACTACGACTACGGAAATTTTTATTTAAATCAATTTTTAGACCCCCATCATTATTTTGATATGCTTCATATTTACTTTTAAAAAGCATAGGATTGGCATTACGGAAGCGATAAATTGATTGCTTAATATCCCCAACCATATAGACATTGTTATTTTCTATTAAAGAAATAAAAATATCTTGAATATCATTTGTATCCTGATACTCATCAATTAAAATTTCCTTATACTTATATTTCATTTCTTCACGAACAGTATCATTATTCTTTAAAATATTAATAGCCATCTTGGCAATATCAATAAAGTCATAAGCATTATTTTCTCTCTTAAAATAATCTAATCTTTTCCCCAGTTCCTTTATAATGGTAATAATTATCGCAACATAATCTTTTGTTAAATGCAAACTTTCCTTAATTTCATCTAAAGAATTGTATTTAGTTAAATCCCCTATTTCATCAATTAAACTTTTAACTTCTTCTTTAATTTTTTTAGTTACTTCATCAGCGCCCCGCAATACTGGTAGCTTAATAACACATAGTCTTTTAATGTCTAAATAATCTTTGCTATTTAAAAGTGGGCGGATAACTTCTTCCATCTTACTTTGAAAAGCATCATCAGTATAATGATATAAATTATCAACGGTATTATTTAAAACTTCTAAACGCATCTTTATTAAATCGACATAAGCCTTAACCAAATTTTCGATATTAATATCATTATAATAATTGGTAAGATAATTATCTAAAATATCATCTTTATCATAACGATTATCTAATTTAGCATATAAACTTAAAATAGCATTAAATATTTCTTTGTCATCTTTAACAGTAAAATCACTTATTAACTTTAAGAATAAAGGTTCCTTTTTTTGATATAACTCTTCAAAAATTTTATTTAATTCTTCTTCCTTTTTTAAAGTTATAATACTTGCATCAATAATATTAATATTTTTAGAAATGTTCATTAAATAACTATATTTCTTAACTAAAGATAAGGCAAAGGAGTCAAAGGTTGTGATATAAGCTAAATCCACCTTATCTAATTCTTCTTTTAATTCTGGAACTTTACGAATTTTACTCCTAATTCGATCTTTCATTTCTGCCGCCGCCGCGTTTGTAAATGTTAAAACCAATAAATCATCAATGCTAATACCTGATTTAACATGTTCTAAAACCCGTTCTGACAAAACTGCTGTCTTACCAGAACCAGCTCCCGCTGAAACAATTATATTAGTTCCTTTTTTATAAATGGCATCCTGTTGTTCACTCGTCCACTTGGGCATTATCATCATCTCCTAAAATATCTTTTCTAGTTTTATACTCTAAATCAACTATATCTTCTTCTTTGCGATAGCAAATTTCTTTATATTTGCAAAACTCACAGCCAATCAACTCTCCCTTAACGCGTTTAGGATTAATTGAAAAATCACCTTCCTCGATAGCGCCAACTACCTCGTTAATGCGTTCATCAACAATTTTATCGATTTTATCGATATCACTATCATTAAATAACTTGGTATAATGGGCAAAACCCTTAGAAGTCGTAGCCATGCCTTTAATAACATCACTTTTGGTATAAGTGTTATCAAATTTTAGTAGCTCTTCTTCATTATTAATAGAATAACCATCTAACTTCAAAGCTTTTTTACTATCTTCTTCAAATGAATCAGAATCAACCGTCTTCCCATTTAAAATTTTTTGTAAGTAAAAACCAGTAATTTTAATATCTTTATGTAGACCTCGTTTCGTTAGGTAGATATAAACGGGCAGTTGTAAATGTAAGCCATAATTAATATTATCTAAAGTTGTGGGAACATAACCAGTCTTATAATCAATTATAGCTACTAAATACTTTCCATCATTATCTTCTAAATACTTGATTTTATCAACAAAGCCTAAAAAGTTGATAGTAATTTTCCCTTCTTTTTTTAAGTTAAGGCGAGTTTCGGTTAAAGTTTTATTATACATTGACTTACTTTCTTGTTCTCTTATCGTCTTAATAATAAACTCTAAAGTTGCATAAAGATTATCTACATAAAACTTTTCTTTATTAGTTAATTCTCTTTTTGTTAGATAATTATCATATTCTTTTCGTAAATCAAAGTCTTCATTATACATTTTACTAAGACAATCATGGAATAAGGAACCGAGAAAAGCCGCAAAAGTATCAACAAATGGGTCTAATTTTAAGATATTTGCAATATAAAAACGAAAAGCACATAAATAATAGTTATTCATAGCCGAGTAAGAAAGATTACTCTTACCATTCAAATATTTATCTAAATCTTCAAAATCAACTTTAACATAAGAATTATCATAAGTATTATACCTAATATCAGGATAAGTAGTCATCAAGTCCTGCAAATAGGCATTAGTCTCATTATATTTTAAATAACGGTCAAGAAAAACACTTAAGTTTAATTGATTAAAACTATTAGAATAAAGATAAGGATTAATACTTTCTTGTTTTACTTCTAAGCCTAAATCACTTATTAAAGGACTGGGATAATAAGTATTATAATTATCTTTTTCTTTATAGCTTATATAGACATGAGGATTACTCCTAATACGCAAAGAAACTTCTTTCTTTTCCTGTTTTAATAAGTCTAGGGAAGTAGCAAGTCCCAAAGTCTTACGCCTATTATCTTTAATTAACTTATCATCATGATAAATTCTAGGAACCGCCCCTTGATTAAAATTCAAAATAAAATAATATTTATCTGGTAATAACATATCCCCAATATTAATTAGATTAATACCTTTTTCATATCTAGATAAACAAATATTTAAGCTCTTTATATCATTTTCTAGCATATCTAAGAATACTTGGTCTATCTCATAATCAAAAGTATAACTATTAAAAAGATTAATTAATTGTCTTTTAATTTCTTCATCTAAAACTTTTTCTAAAGAAGAAGAAATATCTTGGCTGGTTTTTAAATTTTCTAAAAAATCTTTAACAGTTTTTGTATTTGCTATACTTCTAGTTTCATAAAGGTTAAGAGGAATATTAAACATTTTAAAAATACGAGAAAGCTCACTATAATAGGTATCATTAACATTAACTAAATAAATATCATTAAGATTAATACCTTGTTTAATTAAATTTCTAACTTTTACAGCCGTTGCCACTACTTCATCGCTACTAGTTGCATAACTGATAACTTCATGCTGATAAGAAGTATTACTATCCATATCTAAAATTACTAAGCCATAAAATTCTAATTCTTTTCTTAAAGCCTCATCTAAATTAACCCCTATAGTTACAATTCTTTTTAAACTCTTCTTAAAATAAGGATTATAAGTAATTAAATTATTACTATCTAATACTTCTCTTAATTCGTTTAATTCTTTTGTCTCATAAAAAATATTACTTAAATATTCTTTGGCTATATCATAACCATAATTATAATGCTTCATTATAAAATATAAGGCTTCTTTAGTAGGTTTTCCATAATAGTTTTCCTTAAATTCCTCTAAGGTATAAAATTTCAAATTAAGCAAACTCTTATTAGCTGTTAGTGATTTTAAAATGATTTTCTTGATATTGTTAGTTGTAATAACTGTATCGTTGTTTTGTAATTTATCTAACATAATTTTACTCTCCTTTAATAATAGATGTCCCATTTACTATACCATAACTTTAAGAAAAATGGCGTTTTATAAATAACTTTAGGTCTAGTTTTTTTACTGCAATCTTTTTTATCGTAACTTTTCTTAACTTATTTATAGATTCTTGATTTCTTCTTTTATTTCTTCTATCTCTTTATCGGCATTATAAGTTAATTGTAATTTTAATTTTTTGGTTATTAAAGCATCATCACTGTAGTTAGTAGTAACAATAGTTATATCAGGATTATCTAGTAATTTTTCAATAAAATTTTTAAGACAACATTCACAACAAAAATTATTAATAGAAGTTGTATATTCTTTGGTATTTCCTTCTTTATATTTATTAAAACCAATAATACTAGGAATTTTACTAAGGTTTAAATATAAAAGAATCTCTAATTTTAACATATTAAGGCTTACTTTAGTTTCATCATAAGTAATATCAACAGTTAAAAACGCGTTGGTGATTATACTTACTTTAAAAACGCCATCTAAGTTTTGTAAATATTCTTTTAAACCAGCATAAGACTGACTATCAATTGTTAATGTTATTCTTTCCATAATTTTCATAAATAAATCTTTTTTCACTAAATAATTGAAGATTTATATTTCCTTTCATTTTCTTTTTAAACCTAATAATTTATATCACCCAAAAATATATTTCTTTATTTTACCAAAAATATATTTCTTTATTTTAATAAGGATATTTTATCGTAAACTTTGTCCCTTGATTACTTGAAGTAACCCTAATAATGCCATCGTTACTTTCAATAATTTTTTTAGCTAAAGCAAGTCCTATACCAACACTTTCAAAAGAAGCTCCGTTACCTTTATAAAATCTTTCAAAAATATGAGGTAAATCTTCTGGACTAATCCCCGTGCCATAATCCCTTATTTCCATGCTAGCATAAACCTTATTAGCACTCGCTGTAATTTCAATTTTGCTATTTTCTCTTGAATGTTCTACACAATTTTTCAAAATGTTAGTTACCGCCTCTACTTGCCAGTTTAAATCACAATTAATTTTAATATCCTCACTTAAATTTTTTTCAATATTAATATTTTTTAAATCACATAAAGGGGCAATATTTTTTATGGAAGCCGTTACTATCTCGTCTAAAGAAACTTCTTTTTTTATAAAATGAACTGTATTAGAATCTAACTTCGATAACTTTAGAAGATTTAAAGCGAGAAAATTAATATTTAGAAGTTCCCTTTTAATATCTCTTATAAAGTCTTCTTTAGTATTTTTATCCATATCGGGATTATCAATGATATTATCTAAAATAATTAAAATAGAAGTAATAGGAGTCTTTAATTGATGGGAAATATCGGCTAAAGTATCTTTTAAATCCTTTTTCGCTTGTTTAGAATTTTCCGCATCTTCTTTTAATTTAATAGTTACCTTATATAATTCATTTTTTAAAATAGATAATTCATCTTCCGACATTTCTTCTATATCAATCTTATAATTTCTTTTATTTATTTCTTCTAAACACTTGGTAATTTTATTAATCTCTCTATCTTTTTTAGCATTAAATCTTAAAAACAAGAAGATAAAGAAGATGGTATTTATAAAAACTATAATAATATTAGTTACTAAGAATTGCTGATATTTATTATCATTTTCGACTAAAAGCGATTTATTATCAATAGTTAGACTATATTGTTCAAGGACTTTACCATCTTTTTTAGAACTTTTTAAAATATTATATAGTTCTTCATCCGTAATATTGGGATAATCTTCTTTAATTTTTAAAATAATACTAGTTATTTTGGTATCAAAGTTATCTTTATATACTTGATATTCATATTTATTAATACTATAGGTTAGAAAGATAATAAAAATGGTATATAAGCTTAAAATTATTAAAAACTTTTTTAATTTTTCTTTATTTTTCATAATCAATCCTGTAACCTAAACCTTTAACAGTGGAAATAATATCGGTTCCTAATTTTTGTCTTATTCTTTGAAAATATACAGTTATGGTATGGCTATCAACATCATTACCAGTCCATTCATAAATTTTATCTAAAATAGTATTACGACTTACGAGCTTGTTTAGATTTAAAAATAAAAGATGCAGAAGTTTTAACTCTAACGGGGTTAATTCTATTTTAGTAGTATCTTTATAAACCAACATTTTATCCATATCAAAACTTATATCCCCTACTTTTAAAATACTGTTATGTTTTTGGCGTAATAAAATTTTATTAATACGAGCCAGTAATTCTTTGGTTGAAAAAGGCTTAGTTAAATAGTCTTCAGCACCTATTTCAAGACCTCTTACAATATCATCTTCCTCATCTTTTGCCGTTAAAAAGATAGTAGGAATATTTAAGGCTTTTAAATTATCCGTAAAGAAAGTAAAGCCATTACCATCTGGCAAAGTTACATCTAAAATAATTAAGTTTATCTTAGGATTATCTTTTAAATAAGATATAGCCTCTAAAAGATTTTTACAGGCATAAACTTCATAATTATTTTGCTTTAAGGTATAAGTTAAACCTTTTATAATAGTTAAATTATCTTCAATTAATAATATTTGCATAGAAAGTACTCCTTTTTTATATCTTATAATTTTTTATAGCGAAAGAAAAGGGCTTTAAACCCTTTTCCAAACTTTTCTAAATATTTTCGTTTCTAATAGTTTCAATAATATTCTGTTTATTTATTTTTCTTAATGAATATTTCATCAGTAAGGTAATTAAAAGGTAAACAGCAACAATACTAATTATAATCGGAATTATTGGTAATTTATAACCCGAGAAATCACTGCTGGCTAGATAATGATAGATTAAAACGGATAAACCAGTACCAAGGATAATACCTACTATTAGAGATTTAACAGTCATAAAGATACTTTCTAAACGAATCATTTTAGAAAATTCTTTGGTAGTCATACCTATACTTTTTAAAGTAGCAAATTCACTTCTTCTAAGTTGCATATTAGTTGTAATCGTATTAAAGATATTAGTTATCCCAATAAGGGAAATTACAATAATAAAGCCATATAAGAAGATACCTACTAAGATATAGAAATTACGCATCATCTCTACTCGTTCTTCACTATTATAAAGTTCATAAGCCTCATTATTTAGGAGTTCTTCTATCTCATCTTGAAGTTTAGAAGCCGCAGTTGAATAATATAGAGCCTCTATATAAGTACTTTTAGTGGGTAAGGTTTTATATAAATCTTCACTTACAACTAATATAGAAATGTTGTGATTTTCTAGTCCAAAAGGATATTTATCACTTAAGGCACCGACTACTATTGAAGTAAGATTATCGGAAATGTTACCCTTAATCGTATCCCCTACTTGAAAGTCAAACTCCCTAAGAATTCTACTTTTTTCTTTATTTGTCCCATTGTCATATTTAACTATCGGATATTTATCTATTAAAATTCCTTTATCTTTAAGAGTTTCATAGTCTAAGTTTAAAGTCTGAAGATATTTTTTATAAGCCTCATCATTAAGAGAAAAAATAGTTATATAAGCATCAATATCATCACTAACTTCAGGGTTATACCACTCTAGATATTCTTTACTATAATGTGTATTAGAAAAGCCAAAATCACTATGCTTTCTAACAACTACATCTTTAATATTATCTAATTTAGTGGTTTCCATAATTTTTTGATAAGTAGTATCATTATCATTTTTAACCGATAAATAAATATTATAATCCGAAGAACCCAATTCTTCTTTAATGCTTTGAAAAGCAAGGGACATAAAGGATGCTAAAGCAATGAAAGTACAAACCGAAACAGCGATGGAAATAACAGTAGTTCGATATTTTTTCTTATTGCGTTGTTGATTTTTATAAGATATTTCGCCCCCAATCCCAAAGATTTTACTAATTAACTTGGGAGTTTTTAATTTTCGAGCCTTAATTTTAAGATCAGCACTGTTTTTAATCGAGTCAATAGGTGAAATTTTACTAGCCCGCCTAGCACTTTTAAAGGCCGAAAAGTAAATAGTTATGATTCCTAGACCAATCGTAAATAATAAAACTAAGGGTGAGTAAGAAAATGTTAATTTAAGACCGCCAGCCATCATCTTATTTAAGAAGAAATTACTAATTATCACTAGAATATAAGCCGCTAAAAGGCCGAATAACAAACCGAAAGGAATACCAATAAGTCCCAAGATAGAGGCTTCATAAAAGACATTTTTGCGTATTTGTTTTTTTGTCGCCCCAACACTTCTTAACATTCCATATTGTTTTGTTTTCTCAGTAATAGAGATATCAAAACTATTCTTGATACAGAATACCGAAGTAAAAACAATAATTAGACAAACTATTAAGACAACCGTACCTAGACTCCTAGTAGTACTTTCATCTAACGGATTAGTTTCTAAAGTTATGAGATAGTTATTACTATTAAATTGGTATTTACTATTTTTCATTTGGGCCTCAAGACTATCATATTCAGAAGCATTAAGATAATCTGACTTAAGGAACTTTTGTAAAAGATCAGGTTCTACTCCTAAGATATTGGCTGTTACTTTAACATGATTTTTTAAACCGGTTTTATTATACTTAGCATAAACATCAACCTTATCGGGAATATCTTTAGAATCTAAATAAGTAATAAAGGTATAACCAGGGGCATTATAAGGTTCAATGGTGCGGTTAGGTCGCTCGGCAATACCAACGATTTTGTAGGTTTTACTCTTAGTATCTACAAGGTGTTCATTACTATCAGGATCATACGATTCTTCTTGATTTAAAAGATAACTATCCCCTACTCTTTTTCCAACATCTAAAGTGATATAATCGCCAACTTTTAGATTTATCCGCCCATTCGTTTTTAAGTGGGTAGGAATTATTATTTCGGAAGCATTTTCTGGTAATCTCCCCTCAACTAAATGAACGGAAAGATTATCTAGGGATTCCTTACTAAAGGCTTTTATGTAAGCATAAGGTTTATATTCATTTTTAGAATCATTTAACTTAGCATAACCAATGTTACTAGTTAGATAAGTAGCCGCAATTCCAAAATTATTTTGAATATTTTGAACATCTTCTTTAGAAACATCTTGATATTCATAATGAAAGTTACCAAACTCATATATTTCATAATTAATTAAAGAATTTATGGCACTGGAATACATAGTGGCAACCGCGCTTACTAAGGCCACAGATAAGATAATACCAATAATAGTTACAATGGTGCGTTTCTTATTAAATTTTAAATTTTTAATAGTTAATTTATTTAGTAAGTCCATATTAAGCCTCACTTACGATTTTACCATCTTCAATTTTAATAATTCGATCGGCCATTTTAGCAATTTCTAAGTTATGGGTAATCATAATAATGGTTTGTTTTAATTCTTTATTAGATTTCTTTAAAAGTGCTACAATTTCATCACTAGATTTGGAATCTAAGTTACCCGTTGGTTCATCGGCTAAAACAATGGTTGGTCTAGTTATAAGGGCTCTACCGATACTGGTTCTTTGTTGTTGACCACCACTTAATTCATTAGGAAGATGATATCTTCTTTTTTCTAAACCTAAATGGTTTAACATATTTTCTAGTTCCTCATTACTAACTTTACGATTATCGAGCGCTAAAGGCAAAGTAATATTTTCCTCAGCATTTAAAATAGGTATTAAGTTATAAAACTGATAAATTAACCCAATTTGACGACGCCTGAAAATGGCTAGTTTATCATCATCTAAGGCAAATATATCTTTACCATCAATATAAACTTTACCGTGAGTCGGTCTATCTACGCCGCCGATTAAATGTAAAAGCGTGGATTTTCCCGAACCAGAGGCTCCTACAATAGCCACGAATTCGCCTTTTTTCACGCTAAATGAAACATTATCTAAGGCGACAACTTTGGTTTCTTTTTTACCATATATTTTGGTTAAATTTTCTACTCTTAAAATTTCCATAATAATCTCCTTTTCTTAAAGACATTATATGATATTTAAAGTTACAACTAAGTTACATTTTTAAATTTTTTTACTTAAACATCCTTAGGGCCTTGCCAATTGGTAAAGTAAAAAGTTATTCCATAACACCAGAATAACTTTTTTACTATACATGCTTAAATGATTATTTTGACAATCTATTTATTTTATTCCTCTGGTTTAGTATTTTCAACTAGTTTTTTTTAAACTGATTCCCTCATTCAATGCTGGCAAATAAGTAAGATTTAGTTCTCTTAATATATGAGTTGCTTTATCTAAAGTAGGGTTTATTTCCTACAATTTATCATTTTCAAAAATATAACCATCAACCTTCAATTATTTTATTATAAAAAACATCTGTCTGCATATTCATTATATTTTCTTTAAGATCCAATCTCACAATTTTTTTCAATACTACATCATCTAGTCCCATATTCAAATAAAAAATCTCTTAATACATCTGCGTTTACCATGTAAACATATCTATAATTTCTTCCTAAATTGTAACTTTCTCTTACTTCATAAAACTATTAGCAACTATATTTGCTATTAATAACCCTTATTTTTTACTTTCTATTTTTATTAAACATTATTTTTGTCAATTTTTTAATTCCTTTATCCTCTTTTTCCTGTTCTTTTTTTGCTACATCTTCAACAGTCAAATATGAATGTTCCTCACCATCTTCATCGACATAGGTTTTTAAAACATCCTCCCATCTTTCACCATTAGTGTAATCTCTATGAATTATTCTATCAATTTCTTCTGTAGATAATGTAAGACCTAATTTTTTATTAAATTCATTTATAAATCTTTTTGCTCTTTCATATCCTCTTTCAGGAACAGTATTTCTAGAATATAATAATTTAAGTGCAACTAATTGTAAAATTCTATGTCTTAATTCCATATCGCAATTATGATTATAAACACTTTCTTTTAGTTCAGTAAAATCTAATTGATCATTATACTTTTCATTAAAAATTGATAATAATTCATCTAAACTTATATTTTCTTCATTATCTATGTATTCTTCTAACTTATAGTCTTTTGATACTTCACCAGTCATACGATCAGCAGGAAGTAAAAAATATGATGCTTTACCAAACCATGGATTACATTCTTTTTCATTTTTTATGTTTATCCGCATAAATATTTGAGTTTTCCAACCAACTTCTTTGCCATTTTTATAAATTGGATGTTGTCCCCAACCTTTCGCTCTATATCCGCATTCCATTAAACATAATTGATTATGTGGCAATCTAAATAGTAATTGTCTAATATCCATTACATCAGAAATCCTTCTAATATCTTGGAAGTTCGTATTTATAGCTCCTGCAAAATATTCCAATTCTCTTTCCGGATACTTTATTTCATACCAATTAACAATATTATCAATTAGTTCTTGTAATTCTTCTCCTTTTATAAAGCAATGATAACCACTCTTTATTGAAATTTTTAGCCAAGTTAAAAAAACTTTATTTTTTTCTATTTCATAATCTTTTGTGTCTTGTTTATAAAATCTTTCTGCTTGTGCAATAGTCATTACCAAACCTCTTTTCTCTAATTATTTATTGTAACATACTTTTTTTCTGCTTGAACCATTTAGTGTTACTATTCACAGATTTTTTGACTTATTTGACTTATTTGTTTTATTTCGTCAACACTATATGGAATACCGTTAACCAACCTCTTTAACTCATCAAATCTTAATATGTTATTTATGTAACAAGTTTCTAAGCAACTTAAGATTATTACGTAATCTTTCATTCGATTAATGTTCTTAAACGCAAATGATACTGCTAATTTTCTCTTTACTTGTCTTAAGCCTCTTTCCGAAGTATTATTAGTAAATGCAACAGTAAAGTCTTTAACAAACAATAAGTGATTATCCTTAAATTTTCTAAGTCTATCAATTAAGTTCCTTCCCTTGTTTTTAATCTTAACATAAGTTAGATCTACACCGTCATTTTCTTTGCAACCTATAGCAAGTATCTGGTCATATTGAGTATAAATATCATTAATCTTTTGCACATCAACCCCATTAATTCCTTTATCAATCAATTCGTTTCTTTCCTTATTGGTTTTAATCAATAATTCGCGCATTTTCGGCGCCACTTATGTTCAGGAAATTCATAAATATTCTTTTTTAAGTATCTTTTTATATGCTCGTTACATTCGGCATTTACGAAATCATATTTATCATCATAAATTTTTGCTAAATCTTTTACAGCTCGCTTTTGCAATTTCATTAAATAACCTTCACTTAAATTAACTTCTTTGTTGCTTATTCCAGATATAAATTAACACACTTTATTTAAAGCCATATTGGATTCATTCATAGCTGAAAGACACATAGCATTAATGTTTTGACCATAAGATACGCCTCGAGGTAATTTATCATTAGCAGTAACATTTCTATGCCAATTACAACATCTATAATTTTCAATTTCATTTCTCTTTTTAATTATGCTTACTTCAACATCTAATATATCAGAAATAACAACATTAATTTTTTTAAGCTTACCGCCACAGTAAGGACACTTATCTAAGGTAAATACTTCTTTTTCGGTTATTTCATCTTCTTTAAAATGCTCAAGTTTTTGTTACTTATGGTTTAACTGTCCGCCTCTAGGTTTGTCAGACTTCTCTCTATTATTTTGAATAGTCTTTTTTCCGATGGCTTGTTTCAAGGTTGGAGTTCCACTATTGGTACTATCTATATTTAATTTTGCTTCTAATTCTTTGATTCTACAATTTAGTTTAGAAACTTATTTAGCATGTTCTTCATTTAGTTCATTAACTACTTTAGTAACAACCTTCTTTATTAATTCTTCTTGATCTTTCTTCATGTTATCAATTTGATTTTCTAATAGTTTAATCTTATTATTAGCATATGAAAGACTATTAGAAAGTCGTTTAGCTTCGGCTTTTAAGCTTTTATTTTCTTCTTGTAAAGCATTAACTTGTTCTCTTAATCTTTTGTTGTCTTTCTTTAATTCTATATTTTATTTAATAATTGTGTTTATACTATTGTCATTGTCGCTCATATTACATCTATTTTTTCTGTATATAATTATTAAACAAAATCAAAATAATATCAACTATAAATTGAAAAATCTGTGAATAGTAATATAAAAAGGGTATAAACAGGATGTTCTGAAATAATTAGTTAGAAAATGTAATCATTTACATACTAATACCATTTTATTTTGCCACCATATACACTCTTTATAATAAACACATATTAAAATTCATCATTCATTAAAAAATCAAGAACATTTATTTGTTTAACATCAGCAGTTGAATAATTCTCTTTAGTTAAAGTTATAACATATTTTTCTTCACTTTCAAATTCATCAAAGGCTCCAAACTCCCTAATTCTGGTACTTTCTTCTGATAAGTCATAACATACCTGGATATATTTAATTTTATTTGCTTTAGATGCTATGAAATCTATCTCACCTTTTTTTGTTTTGTCAACAAAAACTTTATAGTCTTTTATAATTAAATTATTATAAACCAAATTTTCCAATGCAATAGAATAGTTAATCTCATCATTATTAGTTTTAATTTGTTTAATTCCTAAATCAGTTGCATAATATTTATTCAAAGTTTTCAAAATATTCTTCCCGTGTATATCATATCTATAAACTTTATTCATAATAAAAGTCGTAGAAAAAGCCTCTAGATAATTATACAAAGTATCATTAGCAATCTCGTGATATTCTTTTTTTAAATAATCAATAACATTATGTCTTGAAAATCCTCTAATTTTAGCTAAATATTTTTCTCTAATAAGTATTTTCAATCACCTAGTTCTAATTATACTGTCAAAAATGTTTTTTGCAAAGTTATTCCAGTACACCGGAATAACTATTTGGCTGGTTTATACTAATGTCTTAAGCATTAATATTTGATTATGTCCCAAAATGGTTAAAAATTCTTAAATAGAAAGATTCAAAAAAAGTCCCATATTAAGGACTTGCAAGGCTTATTTGGTGCCTGTGGTGGGACTCGGACCCACACGATATTGCTACCACTGGATTTTGAGTCCAGCGCGTCTACCAATTCCGCCACACAGGCATATAAGTATTATAGCAGAAATCCTAGTAAATAGATACTAAAACTTTACTATAACCCCAAAGTTTTTAATCATCTCAACTGCTTGATTGGCAGATACCTGACAACCAACAACATCAAAAGGCTTAAAAATCATCCCACTAATATCACAAGTTGATAAATCAACACCCCTTAATCGGGTATCTGAAAGTGTTAACTTACTCATATTACAAGCATTAAAAGTCGTATTTCTTATGGAATTATTAACAAGACGCATTTCTTTTAAATTACTATCTGTAAATCGTGTTTTTTCTAAAATAGTACCCCCAATATTTAAATAAGAACCAAGACAACTTAGAATACTAACATTTTTTAAAGTACAATTAATGAGTGATGTTCCAATTAAATTACAATTTTTAAAATGACAATCATGCAAACCACAATCAGTAAAATTAGAGTTACTAAAATTACAATCTATAAACTCCACTTTCGATAAGACCACATAATCAACTTTTAGATTACTAAAATCACAAGCCTCATAAGTATTACCATCTAAAGAAGCCTCAGTTATGTCAGTAAATTTTTCCTTAGTTATTTTCATCTTTTACCTCTTCCTTATAAATAGAGTTAAATAAATCCCCACTGGCCTTCTTATCCTCTTGAGGCTCAATCTTAGGTAAATCTTTAATAGTAGATAAGCCAAAATAATCTAGAAAATCACTAGTAGTTCCATAAAGATTAGGACGCCCCGGCATTGTTGACTTACCTACTTCTTTAATAAGGCCCTTTGCTACTAATTTTCGAAGAAGCCAAGTATTATTAACTCCTCTTAACTCATCAATTTCTATTCTGGTAATAGGTTGGTTATAAGCAATGATAGCCAAAGTTTCTAAAGCGGCTTGCGATAAAGTATTAGTAGTAGGATTTACTATTAACTTTTGATAATAATCCTTATGCTCTTTTTTAGTTGTTAACTTAAAAGCATCTCCTAAATAACTAATTCTAATGCCCCTATTATCAGCCTCATAGGCCTGTTTTAAAGAAAGTAAGATTTCTTTACAAGTATCGATATTTTCCTCTAATAATTCACTTATTTGTTTTAAAGTAAGACCATCATCTCCCACAACAAATAATAACCCTTCTAAGATACCTTCCTTATTCATAATCTAAACCCTCCACAACGATAGGACTAAAATTGTCCTCCTGCATAATTTTTAACTCTTTATTTTTACTCATCGTAAGTATAGTTAAAAAAGTAATAACTACATACTCTCTTGTATTAATACTAAATAAAGAATAGAAATCAACCTTACCTCTTAATCTTAAAATATCTTTTATCTCTTTAGTCCTTTGTTCAACACTAATTTCTTTTTTCGTAATAGTAGTATCTAAAGGTTTTAAAAGTTTTAATTTCTTTTCTACTTCTAAAAAAGCTTTATAAAGAATATCAGCATCATATAGTCCTTTAGGAACCTCACTTGGCTCATAATATTCTTTTAAGTTTTCAGGAAGTCTGGTATATATTTCTGTTCTTTTTAATTCTAAATTTTTAAACTCTCCAGTAATATTTTTAATATTTTCATATTCTAAAAGTTTATTTCTTAAATCTTCTTCACTTTTAATATTAAATTCATCATCAGAGTCTTCTTCGGTTTCATCTTTTTTATTAACTAACATCTTACTTTTTAAATGGACAAGTTCACTGGCCATACTTAAATATTCGCTAGCAATATCTATATTTAATTCTTGCATCTGGTTAATAAAATCTAAATATTCTTTAATTAAGTCAAAGAGATTAATATCATAAATATTCATTTTTGACTGTTTAACTAGATGTAAAAGAAGATCTAGGGGACCTTCAAAATCATTTATATAAAATGTATAATTCATAATACTTCTTTCTAATCACATTTATACCCTATCGACTCTAATTCATACTTAACTGTACTAGCCGTTGCATCTTTTTCATAATATATTCTATCATATTTAGTTAGATTTTCGCTAGTCTCACTATAATTAATTTTCATAGTTTTGGTAAATCCAGTTTGGGTATTAACAAATCCCGCTGAAACTCCGGTTATTTTATTTAAATCATTAACCGTATTTTGAACATTTAAGGCATATTGGGCATAGGCCTCATCATTAACCACAAATGTATAATTATAAGTATCATCAATACCGGTTAGTTTATTGCTAGTAAAAGTATAAATAGTTGAGTGATTGTTACCATTACAAGTTAGTTTATTATTTTTTAAAGTTATACTTTGATAATCAGCCGTAGTTCTTTCTAATACTTCTAATTTAGTAGCAGCTGTATATTCATTTTCATTAAGAATACTTTTTAAAGTTATTTCTTCTTTACTACTTAAAGAATCAGTATCAATTAAGACTCTACCTATATAAGTTTTAGAATCATTATATAAATCAAAATAAATTTTATGAGTTTTAAAATTATAACTAGAAGTATCATTATTAGTTAGTTTATAACTTAAATAAAAGGCCCCATTTTCTTCTGTTTTAGTTAAGTTGGTTATTATTAATTTATTAAATGTAATAGCAGTTGTATCTAAAATATCATAATAAGTAGTTTCTTTAGTATCATTATCTTTACTAGTGTTATCTTTATTAACATTATCCTGATTATTATCTTTATTGGTATTAGAAGTAGTATCTTTACCATCTCCATAAATAGAACTATTATCATCTATACCAAAGATTTTTAAAACATCACTAAGATAAGGGGTAATATAAGGAATAACAAAGATACCAATAATTAAACAAGCAAATAGGATTAACATGGCAACTGGACTTTTTTGAGTATCTTTTTTCATCATACCTACGGTTTCATCGGTATTAAGTTTTGGCATAGAAAGGTCTTGATTAACAGAAATTTGATTAGCTTGGTTTTGATTAGGATTTACTTGATTAGTATTTGGAACTGATGTATTTATTGGTTGATTATTTTGAACTTGATTAAAATAAGTACCTTGTTTATTTGGGGTATTTTGATTATTTGCGGCACTTCCCATAACACTTGCTGTTGTGGTAGTATTGATAATTTGATTGGTTGGCATTTGGTTAGTAGGTCTAGCCATATTAACTTGATTGTTCATATTATTTATTGGTGAATTATTAACATTAGGACTCATAGTATTCTGATTCATAGGATTTTGAGTCATGTTATTAATTCCATTATTAGAAATACTAGTTCCATTATTTGCTACTTGATTTAGATTTAAAATTTGATTAGCCATAGTATTTTGTATATTTTGATTATTTTGTATATTTTGGCTACTTAAAGTATTTGAATTATTTGGAGTAGTATTTAAATTATTTGTATTACCATAATCGCTAAAAACATTACTTTTCATTTCGTTATTATTATTCATATCCATACCTTCTTATCTTTTATACTAGTATAATTATAGCAAGAAACTATTCTATTTGTAAACATTAAGTCATGCCAGCCATTAAAAAATGGTAGATTTACTCTACCAGATATTTACAAGTAACGGGGCCATTTTTGATAAGAGAATTTATAAATAAACCATACTAAAATATTTATATTTTTTTAAGGCCCCGAAGCTTATAATTTAATTATTAGTATCTATAACAAATGGTTCATTTACAGTACCTATTCCACTAGATATTTTAACATTAGATTTTAAAGAAATAACAGGTCTAATGCTAAACGGATTTTGCACGCCCCAATTATAATCATCAGTATAATCAGTATCGTGAATAGAACCATTTATGTAAATCATTGCAATATTTGCTGATTTCCAAGCACTAATATATGTTGGCGACATTGTCCAAGCAATAGCTCCAGAATATAAATAATTGAGATAATTAACTTTATCTTTAACCAAACCAGCTAACATTAATTCGTCGACTGTCAAAAGTGCAATTGGATATTTTAAAGCCTTATTTCCAAATGTTGATTCTACTGTTGAAAACAAATCGTTACTCAAAGTGCAAATCAAATCAGGTTTATAATTAGTTGATCTGGTAAAAGGTGAAAAAGTTGTAACCGTTACGCCATCACCAGAATATATACTTCTGTCATTACAATAACCAGTATCATAAACATATCTAGAAAAATTATTATTCAGTATATTTTTTTCATACCACAAATCTATAATCGACTTAATATTTGAATCAACTTCATTTTTATAGTTGCCATCTTTGTTTCCAATTTCACTTCCATACATGTAACCTACATAAGCAGGGCTTGTTCGTTCAAAATTAAAAGCTCCATTTTCTATACCTTTTTCCTTACCTTTAGCGTTTTTTATATCCCCATTATAAATAAGTTTTACCGAACCATCGCCATTGATTCTTACTATTTGCCAATAAAATCCAGCAAAATAAACATTATTATTTGAAATATTCCCGCGATAATAATAGGTTGTACCGTTAGCATCATTAGTACTATATAATCCTCTATCAGAAAAATCACTTTCTATCGCATTCTGAGAATATTCATATACATTCATTATGTATTCAACCCGATATGTATTAGTATTTGGCTCTCCAATAGTAGTTTTTGTTGCAGAAACGATTTTCCTCATATTACTACATGATTGATCATCAAACACTGAAATATTTGCATTCGTTGAATTAGTTCCACTACCACAAAGATAATAATCATTATTCTCAAAATCCAATTCTGTAACATCTGTTTTCACGGTGTTCAAAAGATTATATATGCCATTTTTTTCATCAAAAGAATAACTCGTACCTACTCTTGGAAAGGAATCTAATGACGATAACTTTTCTGTACCATATTCACTTTTTCCTATAATACTTGGATGGGGTTTTAGAACAGTATATTCAATTAATACAGACGATATTTTTTCTTCGTATACAGTGGATGGAGCAATGGCTGAAAAATCCGGCTCCCCTTTAGCATTAATCTTTTCTATAGCTTTTTCTGGTGTAGTTTGATATTCATTAGCAAGTATCGCATCATGTAA
>CAKOMH010000027.1:0-19570 GCA_934096595.1 uncultured Bacilli bacterium
ATGCGCGCATTTAATGGCCCATGCTGTTAAACATGTATATCCCAATGCTAAATTTTGGGTCTGTCCAGTAGTAGAAGAGGGATTCTATTATGATATGGATTTAGGTGATACAGTTTTAACAGAAGAAGATATAGAAAAAATTTCTAAAGAAATGAAAAAAATAGCTAAAGATGGCAAGAAAATAATTCGTCATGAAATTAGTAAGGCAGAAGCATTAGAAATGTTTAAGGATGATCCTTATAAAATAGATTTAATTGAAAATATGCCCGAAGATGAAGTTATTTCTTGTTACAGTCAAGGTGATTTTACCGATCTTTGCCGTGGACCTCATGTTGATAATGTTAAATTACTTAAAAACTTTAAACTATTAAAGTTTAGTGGGGCTTATTATAAAGGGGACTCAAAAAATAAAGTGTTACAAAGAGTATATGGAGTATGTTTTGATACACCAGAAGCTTTAGAGCAACATCTTGCCGAGTTAGAGGATGCTAAAGCTAGAGATCATCGTAAACTAGGTAAAGATTTAGGCATATTTATGTTTAGTGATTTAGTTGGAAAAGGACTTCCAATGTGGTTACCAAATGGCTTTATTGTTCGTCGTAGTTTAGTTGATTACATTATGGATAAAGAGATTTCTTTAGGGTATCAACATGTAATGACTCCATCACTTGGAAATGTTGAACTTTATAAGACATCAGGACACTGGGATCATTATAAAGATGATATGTTTCCTAAGATGGAGCTTGATGATGAAGCTTATGTATTAAGACCAATGAACTGTCCTCATCATATGATGATGTTTAAAAATAGATTACATTCTTATCGTGATTTACCTATCAGAATTGCGGAGATTGCTAATGATTTTAGATATGAGGCCAGTGGGGCAGTATGTGGTATTGAAAGAACTAGAGCCTTTACACAAAATGATTCCCATATATTCTGTCGTCCTGACCAAATTGAATCTGAAGTTAAAGGCGTAATCGATTTAATTTTAGATGTTTATAAAGATTTTGGTTTTAAAGACTTTAAATTTAGATTGTCTTTAAGAGATAGTAAGAATGTTGATAAGTATTTTGGTAATGATGAATTATGGGAAAAGAGTGAAAATGCTCTAAGAACTATTTTAAAAAATACGGGGCATGAGTATTATGAGGCTGAAGGGGAAGCCGCATTTTATGGACCAAAGATTGATGTTCAAGTAAGAAGTGCTATTGGACATGATGTTACATTATCAACTGTGCAATTAGATTACCAATTACCAGAAAGATTTGAATTAGAATATATTAATGAAGATAATGAAAAGGTAAGACCCGTTGTTATTCACCGCGCTATTTTAGGTTCACTTGATAGATTCATTGCTTTCCTTTTAGAAGAAACAAAAGGTTATCTACCATTGTGGCTTGCTCCTCATCAAGTAAATATTATTCCTGTTAATAATAATTATCATTTAGAATATGCTAAAGAAGTAGAAAATTTATTAAAAAATAAGGGAATTAGAGTAAATCTTGATGATAGAGAAGAAAAAGTTGGTTATAAGATGCGTGAGGCTATTATGAGCAAATATCCATATATTTTAGTACTTGGAGATAATGAAGTTACTAATAAAACTATTACTTATAGAACTAGTCAGAGTGAAGAAAAAATCACTATTGCTTTAGATGAATTTGTAAATAAAGTTGAAGAAGAAATAAAAAATAAAACTAGATAATTGATATGATTATGAAAAGTAGGGAAGCCTGCTTTTTTTTAGTGTCATAATGTAAAAAATTTCATAGAGTTTAATACTCTATGAAAGCGTGTTTTCGTTGTTTACTTTTAATTTATATATTAAATATAACATAAAAATAGGCTATTTTCTATATAAAATATAAATTTTTGTGGTCAGATTTTTAGTCAGAAAAATGTGTAAAGTTCTTAAGCGTTTTAGGCCTTGGAAAGCGTCAAATAAATTTTATTTTGGAGTTCTATTGTGGTCAAATTCATGGTCAAATAGTCTTCAAGTCCAGTATTTACTGGTGTTTTCATAGAGTATTAAACTCTAAGAAAGGTGTCAAGTTTTGTAAAGAAGGAAATGGATAGGCGTTTTATGAAGAAGAGATATTTAATAATTATTAGTTTTTTAATATTAGGAAGTTTTTACTGGTTAAATTTTAAAGTAGATAATAGTACTAAGAACATTATTGGCGTTTATATAGAAGGTGAATATTCTAGTAATGTTCCCCTTAAAGATGATGGTTATTATGTTGAGAAGATAGAATGTGATAATGGCTCTTCGGGAGAGTGGGACTATGTTAATTGGGGTTTACTTACTACTAATATGAGTAAGAAATCAAAATGCAATGTTTATTTTAGAAAAGATACTATTGTTAATTCGATAAAAAATGAGTTAGATACAACAGGTAAATGTCCAATAGTAAATGATGATGGAACGGTTAATGTAACCAGTGCAGAATCAGAAAACTCGCTTTTATGTAGTGCTCCTGATAATTATGGAACAAGTTATTATTATCGTGGTAATGTTTCTAATAACTATGTTTATTTTGCTAACCTTTATTGGCGAATAGTTCGTATTAATGGTGATGGTTCAATAAGAATAATTTATGATGGAACAAGTGCCCATGAAAATGGCGAAGCAAGTAATGATAGAATAATTGGTAACAGTGCTTTTAATGAAAAATCAGATGATAATGCTTATGTAGGTTATATGTATGGAACACCTAATTCTTCAACATATGAAGAAACTCATGCTAATATAAATGATTCAACAATAAAAAAATATGTAGATAGTTGGTATGAAAATAATATTAAAGGGACTAATTATGAAGAAAATTTGGCAGATAATTTGTTTTGCAATGATAGGACAATTTCTAAATATAATCCTGATAATTATACTAATTATGGTTTTGGCAAAAATAGCACTTTATATGAAAGAGCAAAAGGCCCTTGGTCGGCACCTAGCGATACCGAAAATGCTAAGATGAAATTTTATTGTAAACAACTAAATGATAGTTTTACTGTGCAATCGTCATTGGGCAATATGTCTTTAAAATATGCGATATCATTATTAAATAAGGACGAATTAGTTTTATCAGGACAATATATATATAGTTATGGTACTAAATCAAACTATTTGTATATTGGAAGCGGTTATTGGACGATGAGCCCTGATGCTTTTGATGAACAAGGTGCTAAATCTAGGCTGTATTATGATGATGGAGAAAGTTTTGATGCTGTTAATGTGGTATATGGTGTAAAACCTGTTATTAATTTAAAACAAGGTTCTTTGAAATTTGGTGATGGAACTATAAATAATCCATATAGGATAAGTTAAGAAAGGGCTGTTATTCTAAGGAATAATGGCACTTTTTTTGGAAAAAGTAGAATCGTAACTGGTAAATTATTAAAAATTATGGTAATGTATTAAGTGGTGATTAAAATGGTAAAATATGATGAATCAAGCATCAAGATATTAGAAGGCCTAGAGGCTGTTCGTAAAAGACCGGGTATGTATATAGGCTCAACAGATAAAAGAGGATTACATCATTTAGTCTGGGAGATTGTGGATAATGCGATTGATGAAGCCATTAATGGATATGGAAATTATGTTAAAATATCTTTAAATAAAGATGGCTCCGTTACGGTAAGCGACCATGGTCGTGGGGTACCAATTGGAATGCATGAATCTGGTAAATCAACCCCAGAGGTTATATATACAGTATTACATGCTGGTGGTAAATTTAGCGAAGCAGGTTATAAAGTATCTGGTGGTTTGCACGGAGTAGGTGCATCAGTTGTAAATGCCTTATCTAAAAGAATGGATGTAACAATTTATCGTGATGGAGTTATTTCCAATATTAGATTTGTTGATGGTGGGAAGGTAGAAGTTCCTCTTCATGCAATAGGAAGCACTAATAAAACGGGAACAACAGTTACTTTTTTACCTGATGATGAAATATTTAAATCAACGCAATTTTCTTTTACAACTATTGCAGAAAGAATGCAAGAATCGGCCTTTTTACTTAGTGGAATAACTATTGAAGTAGTTGATGAAGTTGATAATAAAGATGTTAAGTATCATTATGAGAATGGGTTAGTATCTTTTATTGACTATATGAATGAAAATAAAACACCATTACATAAAGTTATTAATTTCAAAGGTTTAAAAAATGGTATTGAAGTGGAAGTAGCTATGCAATATACTTCTTCTTATCAAGAAGAAATCTTATCGTTTGTTAATAATGTTAAAACTGGTGATGGGGGGTCTCATGAAGTGGGATTTAAGACGGCTATTACCAAGGTATTTAATGATTATGCTAAGCAAAATAATATTTTTAAAGGTAAAGATAGTGTTTTAGATGGTAGTGATGTTAGAGAAGGTTTAACGGCCGTTATTAACTTAAAAGTTCCAGAAGAGTTATTACAATTTGAAGGCCAAACTAAGGGAAAACTAGGAACTCCAGAAGCGAGAGTGGCTACTAATGATGTGGTATATGAGAATTTACAATTCTTTTTAGAAGAAAATAAAGAGATTGCTTTAACAATACTAGAAAAAGCACAAAAAAGTAAAGTGGCCAGAGAGGCTGCTAGAAAAGCTCGTGAAGAAGCTCGAAATGGTAAAAAGAATAGTAAACAAGAAAAAAATTTATCTGGTAAACTGGCGCCAGCACAGAGTAAAAATCCAAAGATTAATGAATTGTTCTTAGTTGAAGGAGATTCAGCCGGTGGTTCTGCTAAAGGTGGGCGAGATCGTAAGTTCCAAGCTATTTTACCTTTAAGAGGTAAGGTATTGAATACAGCCAAAGCTAGTATGGAAGATATTTATAAAAATGAAGAAATAAATACTTTAATTTATACGATTGGAGCTGGAGTAGGCGCTAATTTTGATGCGACGGAATCTAATTATGATAAAGTTATTATCATGACCGATGCCGATGTTGATGGGGCGCATATTCAAATATTACTTTTAACTTTCTTTTATCATTATATGCGTGGTTTAATTGAAGCAGGTAAACTTTATATTGCCTTGCCACCATTATATAAACTAGATTATGGTAAAAATAAACAAATTTATGCCTATAGTGATGATGAATTAAACGAAATTAAAAATAATAATTCAGGTAAATATACTATTCAAAGATATAAAGGTTTGGGTGAAATGAATCCGGAACAACTTTGGGAAACAACTATGAATCCTGAAACAAGAACTTTAATTCGAGTTAATATTAATGACGCGGCTTTAGCGCAAAAACGAGTTGAAGTTCTAATGGGTGATAAGGTTGAACCAAGAAAAGAGTGGATTGACGAAAATGTCGAATTTACTTTAGAAGATAATTATAGAGGGTGATTATATGCAGAATGAAACAGTAAAGAAAATTCAAGAATATGCTTTAGAAGAAATTATGGGTCTTCGTTTTGGAGCCTATGCTAAAGAAATTATCCAAGATCGTGCAATACCAGATGTTCGTGATGGTCTAAAACCAGTTCAAAGAAGAATTTTATATGATATGTATATTAATCATAATGATTCTGCTCACCCTTTTACAAAGTGTGCTAAAACTGTTGGTGATGTTTTGGGTAAATTCCACCCCCATGGCGATTCTTCGGTTTATGATGCTATGGTTCGTATGTCGCAGTGGTGGAAACAATCAATGCCTTTAATTGATATTCATGGTAATAATGGTTCCATTGATGGTGATGGAGCAGCCGCTTATCGTTATACTGAGGCTAGACTTTCTAAGGTTGCTAATGAGTTATTAAAAGATTTAGATAAAGGAACAGTTGAGTGGGCTCCAAACTTCGATGATACTTTACTTGAACCAACCGTCTTACCCGCTAAATTTCCTGCTCTTTTAGTTAATGGGACAAATGGTATTTCAGCTGGTTATGCAACTAATATTCCACCCCATAATTTAGGGGAAATAATTGAGGCCACAATCAAGAGAATAGATAGTCCTAATTGTCGTTTAGAAACAATTTTAGATATTGTTAAAGGACCCGATTTTCCTACTGGTGGCATCTGTATGGGAAAAAATGGAATTATTGATGCTTTTTCAACTGGCCGTGGTCGAGTAATTGTTCGTAGTAAATATGAGGTTGTAAAGACTAAAGGCAAAGAACAAATAATTATAACGGAAATTCCGTTTGAAGTTAATAAAGCCATGATGGTTGCTAAGATTGATGCCATTAGAATTGATAAAAAAATTGATGGCATAGCTGAAGTTCGTGATGAAACAGACCGTACGGGGATTAGGATTGCTATTGATTTAAAGGCTAATGCTAATAGTGATTTAATAATTAATTATTTACTTAAAAATACCGATTTACAAGTTTCTTATAATTACAATATGGTTGCTATTGTTAATAAACGACCAATGACCTTAGGGATATTATCATTACTTGATGCTTATATAGCGCATCAAAAAGAGGTTATTACCAGACGCAGTAAGTTTGATTTAGAAGCTTATCAAAAACGCTTAAATATTGTAGATGGTTTCTTAAAGATGATGGACATCTTAGATGAAGTTATTAAGACTATTCGAGCTTCAAAAAATAAGACCGACGCTAAAGAAAACTTGATGAAAGAATTTAACTTTAATGCTGAACAAGCCGAGGCAATCGTTGTGTTACAATTATATCGTTTAACTAATACTGATGTTTTAGCATTACAAGAAGAACATGATAACTTAGTAAAATATATTAAAGCTTTAGAACTTATTTTAAGTAATGAAGAAAAATTAAAAGAAGTTATGAAATATGAATTAAAGAAAATCAAAAAAGATTATCCAACGCCAAGAAGAACTGAAATTGTTGATGAGATTGCTGATATTAAGTTAGATACAACTGATTTAATTACTAAAGAAAATGTAATGGTTGCTTTATCTAACGAAGGTTATATTAAACGAGTTTCTATGAAGAGCTATACTTCAAGTAATGGTGATGAAACAACTTTAAAACCGGGGGATTATCTAAAATATTTATTTGAAGTATCGACTTTAGATAATATAGTAATATTTACTAATTTAGGACAGTATTTATATGTTCCGGTACATACAATTTTTGAAGGTAAATGGAAAGAATTAGGTAAACATATTAATAATTTAGTTACTGGTTTAACTGAATCAGAATATATAGTTGGAGCCTTTATTCTTAAAAATCCAGAAGAAAAGATTACTTTTGTAACTAAGAATGGTTTAGTAAAACAATCGATTTTAAAAGATTTTATAGTAAGTCGTTATTCTAAAGCAATGCTAGCCTTTAAATTAAAAGATGATGATGAAGTTATTGCTGTAAATTCTAGTAAGTCAAGAACGATATTAGTAAGCGAAGCAGGGTATTATGTTAATATAAATACTGAAGAAATTCCAGTAGTCGGAGCAAGAGCTTCTGGTGTTAAAGGAATGAATCTAAAAGATGATATTCTAGTAGCAGGGTTATCTTTAGACTCAAATGAATATTTAAGTATATTTACTAACAATAAAACAGCTAAGAGAGTAAAAGTAATTGAACTTGAACCCCATAATCGTGCTAAGAAGGGTAGTACTTTAATTAAGAAAGTTAAGTCTTTTGATTATAAAATTATTAAAGTATTGCTTACTGATGGTAAAGATGAATTGTATTTAAAGAGTGATAATGAAATTACTAAGATTAAAAATACAGATATTTCTATTTTAGATTTAAAATCAACTGGTGGGACTGTTAGTAAATATAAAATTGATGATGTTTTTGCCAATACTATTTTTGATAGTAGTTTGAAAAATAATAGAAATGTTAAAGAAGAAGTTATTTCAGAAGAAAATGATGAAAAAGTTGTTGCAGAAACGCAAGAATTAGAAATAGAAGAAAAAAAGGAAGAAAATCCAAAAGAAGAACAAGTATCTTTAAATGATTTCTTTGATGAATTTAAAATTTAGATAAATAAAATCACTTACTAATAAATAAAATTTAGTAGGTGATTTTTTATGGATAAAAAGGAAGCTTTCAAGGAATTTTTACGAAAATATCCCAAAATTACAGAATATTTAAGAAATAATAAAGATAGTTCTATTCAAAAATTGTATGAGATATATGATATTTATGGGGAAGATGAGGCGGCTTGGCGTCCGTATTTAAATTTTACGAATAAGATGACAAATGATAATGAGTCGATTAATAGTATTAAAGATTTAATGAAGAGTATTGATGTGGATAGTTTGCAAGAACATATTAAGACAGCCCAGAAGGCTTTGGGGTTTATTGAAGAATTAACTAGTAAAGGGGCTAGTAATGTTGGAAGTATTCCTAAAGGACCTAAAAGTCCGAGACCACTTGACAAGTTTTTTGGAGATTGATTATGGAATTAGATTTACAGTATAAAATTAAGAATACCAAAAATTATTATAATTATTTAAAAGAAAATTCTTATTACATAAAGAAATTAAATCGTAATAAGAATGAGTTTGAAAACTTTAGTAACTTTGTTAAAGATAAGTATGGGTTAAGAGTAGCGGATAAGATTAGCAAGACTATAGATAATATAGATTTGATTAGTACGCTTTTAAATACTTTAAAATAAATTACTTAATGGTTATATTATTAAATTTCAATTAAAAAAACGATGCGAATTGGTAGATTTATACCGGTTATTGTGATACCATATTTTATAGATACATTTGATTGTTAGATGTTTTGACCTCTGTCCATATTTTAATTTTTTTTAGAAATGGAGAGGTGGTGGTCCATATGAAGGAGCCTTCAAGTGGAGTACTTAGTTGTACTTATAATCATTCTTGTTTTAATTGCAAGAATATTAGATTCTGGAAACAGAAAATAATACTGACTTTAAGTCAAACTGAAAAACATCTACTCAACCTTGTGAATAGATGTTTTTCAAAATTCAATATAATATTGGACTGAGAAACATCTAACGACCAAAGTCAAATGTATCTCTTTTTTTGTATAAAGAACAATTAAGTTCTTTCACTAAGTAGTATAGCATAATAAAAATAAAATGCAACTACAAGTTTCTACTAAATATTATATAAAATTCCAGAAGAAATATACTATAAATAGTTATTGATAATAATTTAAATATTAATAATATAAAAATTGAGAAAATAACATAATTTGATGGATTTATACTGGTTATTGTGATACCATATTTTATAGATGCATTTGATTGTTAGATGTTTTGACCTCAGTCCATATTTTAATTTTTTTTAGAAATGGAGAGGTGGTGGTCCATATGAAGGAGCCTTCAAGTGGAGTACTTAGTTGTACTTATAATCATTCTTGTTTTAATTGCAAGAATATTAGATTCTGGAAACAGAAAATAATACTGACTTTAAGTCAAACTGAAAAACATCTACTCAACCTTGTGAATAGATGTTTTTCAAAATTCAATATAATATTGGACTGAGAAACATCTAACGACCAAAGTCAAATGTATCTCTTTTTTTGTATAAAGAACAATTAAGTTCTTTCACTAAGTAGTATAGCATGTTTAAATATTTTTGCAACTACTTTTGCCATCAAAAATAGTATATGTTATTTTAAGTAATATATGTATCAATACATTTTAGTAAATGCAATTTTCATAGAGTTTAATACTCTATGAAAGCGTATTTTCGTTGTTTATTTTTAATTTATATATTAAATATAACATAAAAATGGGCTATTTTCTATATAAAATATAAATTTTTGTGGTCAGTTTTTTAGTCAATAAAATATGTAAAGTTCTTAAGCATTTTAGGCTTTGGAAAGCGTCAAGTAAATTTTATTTTATAGTTCTATTGTGGTCAAATTTATGGTCAAATAGTCTTCAAGTCCAGTATTTACTGGTATTTTCATAGAGTATTAAACTCTATGAAATGTGTCAATTTTTGTCAAGTAAAGGAATTGATGTTTTATGAAGAAGAAAATTATATTAATCATTATTTTGGCTGTTACTTTTCTAACAACTTTAGTCTCAAGAAATAACTTAGATAAAAGTTCGCTTAGCGTTTATATAAATGATGAGTATCAAGAAAAGATTCCTACTAAAGATGCTGGTTATTATGTCGAAAAAGTAACTTGCGATAATGGAGCCTCTGGAACATGGGATTATACTAACTGGGGTTTACTTACAACCAATCTTACTAAAAAGAATAAATGTAATATCTATTTTAAAGATAGCACTGTTTATGATAAATCTGCTAATAATTTTACCGCTGCTTTAAAAAATGGGGCAAGTATCAAAACTGATAATGATAATATCAAATATTTTAGTTTTGATGGTGAAGATGACTATATTGAACTGCCAGCATTACCCGCTAATATCAATTGGGCAGATGGTTTTACTGTTGAATTTAAAGCTCAGTGGCTAACCTTTCAGAGATGGAGTAGAATATTTGATTTTGGCAATGGTGCCTATAGTGATAATATTGTGGTTGCTCAACTAACTACAGAAGATGTCTTAGTTTTAGGCGGCCTAAATGGCATAACAAACAACACTAATGAAACTAATTTGATTTCTAATGCTGGCTTAGCTAATCTTAATGAATTTAAAATTGAATTTTTAAAGACTACTGATGGTTACCAAATAAAGACTTATCAAAATGGTAATTTAGTCTCAACCATGGATCGTACGAGTAGTCAAGGTTTTAGAAATATCGAAAGAACAACTAATTATATTGGTAAATCTAATTGGGGAGCTGATAAATATTTTTGTGGCAACATCTATTATTTAAAAATAACTGATAGTACCGGTAAAATTATTTTATGGTATGAACCTTAAATTAAATAGATAGTATCAATATAGACTCTTAAATAAATACTAATTTAGAATAGTAATATACTATTTCTTTTTTGATTTACTTTCACTTGAAAGTCGTGTTATAATCTTTTTAGATTATAGATAATAAAGAGGGATTAATTATATGAAAAATTTACGCAAAGGAAAAGTTGTTTGCATTACAAGTGGCAAAGGTGGAGTAGGTAAAACTGTTTTAACCGCTAATCTTGCTGGTATCATTGAGAGTCTAAATAAGAAAGTTTTACTTATTGACTTAGATTTAACTAATGGCGGTCTTGCCTTAATTTTAAACACTCCATATCAAAAGAATATTTGTAACATGCTATATGATATCGAACATAATACTTATGATTCCTTAAATGACTATGTTGTTAAATATGATGATTATATTGATATTTTGCCGGCTTCGACCGATCCTAGAGACTTTAATAAAATTAATAACTCTCTAATCAATATTATTCTGGAGAAAGCTTCTTTTATTTATGATGCTATCCTAATTGATATGACTCATATCTTAAATGAAATTAATGTCTTTGCTCTTGATTTTTGTGATATGGCCTTACTTGTTACCACTAACTGTCTAATGGATTTAAAAAACACTAAAAATATGGTAACCCTTTTTGATAACTTAAACATTCATAAATATCGTATTCTTCTAAATGAAAGTGTCAATCCTTTAAAACAATACTTTAGCTTTTATGACATTAAAAACATTATTAAAGCTAATATTGATTATCACATATCTAACGAATTTTACATTACTGATATGGAAAAAAATATTATGGATGGCAAGATAATAACTTTAAATAGTAAAGCCCTAAAACATTATCAAAAAGACTATACAGCTTTACTTAACTTAGCAGCTGATATTATGGGAGGACAAGATAATGATTAAAACCTTAGCAAATGCTTTTAATATTGAAAATACTAATCTTTTAAAATTAAATGACTATGAAATCTTTCAAGATAAACAAACTTTAGAAAAAATTAAAAACGATATTACTTTTAGTTTAATAGATGAAGTCTCTTTGGGTCTTAAAGAAACGGATGTTCATAGTAAAATTGATGAGTATACTAAATCTTTAAATCTTAGTACTTTAGAAAAACAATACTTATATAATTTAATTGATAATGAGATTTATGGTATTGGTCCTATCACCGAAGTTATGAATGATACTTCGGTAAAGAAAATTTTTGTTAATTCGCCAAGTTCGGTTTATGTTTTAACAACTACTGGTTACCACCAAGACCCATCGATATCATTCATTAATAATGAACATATAGTTAAAACAGTAACCAATTTAGCTCGTAAAAATAATTTAAACATTTCTTTAGATGAGGCTTATATTACTTTTAAAACTTTAAATGATGCCAGAATTACACTTTTAATGCCTCCTTTAGTAGACAATCCCGTTCTTACAATCAGTAAAACAGATAAAACTTTAGAAAGCATTGAAGAGCTAATTCGTCTAGGAACCCTTACTCCTTATATGGCTAGATTCCTAGAAGCCGCCGTTAAAGCTAAACTAAACATCTTGGTTTGTGGTAATAAAAGTAGTGGTAAAAGAACTTTAATTAATACTTTAATGAACTTTATTCCTACTAACGAAAGAATAGTTTATGCGGGTCTAAAAGAAAATATTAGCAGCCCTCATCAAATAGTTACCACCAATACATCAGATATTGATGTTCTAGAAGCCTTAAGTCCCTCTTACTTAATCTATGCCAATAAAAATGCCGATACGCTTCTTAAACTTGTTAATAAAGAGCAGGGGATTATCTCTAGTTTTGATATTCGTAAATTTACTTTGGCTAACTTAGTTACCAATGTCATGCTAGAAAATCCTAATATGAACCGTGATAATGTTATTGCCTCTATTTATACTGGTTTTGATATCTTAGTTTACATGGAAAAAGGTAATGATAAAAAAATTCGAGTAACGGGTATTAAAGAAGTACAAACGAGTGGTCTTAAAGATGTCTTTGTTTATAAAGATAATACTTTCAGCTTAATTAAAGAGAGCAATTTTACTTATAAAAAGATTAAAAATATGGGTAATAATACCCTAGATGACATCTTTGGGGTGTAACTATGTCTATTTATATAGTCCAAATAATAATTGTTATTATCACTCTAAGTATAGGTATCTTTCTTCTAAAAATTGCTGATACCCAGAAAAAAGTGCGTTGTATTAGTCGTTTTAGTCTGGATATTCCTAAAGAAAATTCCTCTCTTTTAACTAGATTAGAAGATGGTTTCTTTAAAATTGTTCATAATTTAAGTAATGGCTTAAGTCGCTATAAATTTGTAAATAAAATATCTCTAAAATATGATAAATATATCTTAGAAATCAATCGTGATAAAGTAGCTCCCACCGACTATTTTACTATCAAACTAGTAATTGTTATTGCTTCTTTGTCATTCTGCTTAATTGGGGTTGTTTTAAATCTCTTACCAACTAGTCCTTTTATCTTTATTATTGCCTTTTTAGCTAGTTACTTCTTACCAGACTTATTTTGGAAATATTTATATATTAAAAGAACTAATCGTATTGTTAAAGATATTTTTAAAAGTACAAAGTATATTTATTATGGTTTAAATCAAAAGAAAACTATTGATGAAGCAATAAGGTATGCTATTTCCAATTTAGATGGTGATATAACCGATGAATTAAATAAAATATTAAAAGACCTTAAACATAATATTAGTTTGGAAGATGCTTATCTTAAATTTTATAATCGTAGTAAGATAAAAGAGGTCTTAGCGATTTATCAAAATCTAAAAATAGCTAGTCTTTTAAATATTAGTTATTTAAATGCTTATAAATATATTATAAATGAAAATATTAAGACTTATGAAGAAAAAGAAAATACTTTTAAAATTATTGATATTTATAATTATCTTTTCTTAATTGTCTTAATGATTCCTTTATTAGTCTTTATCTTTGGTTTATTTATTAACTTAGATTATTTTGCTAAACTCATGAGTGGAAAGGGCTTGTACTTAGTGGTTGGGGTTATCATAATATATAGTATTTATATTTATATCATAAAGAATATCTTGGAGGTTCAAAGTGAATAGTTTTGTTAAAGTTATATATCCGAAAAAATATTTACTTACCTTAAGTAAAAAAATTAAAAGACTTGGAAATGATAATAAAATGCATATTGATACTTTTTTAATTACTCGTCTTTTAATTGAATTTGTAATGTTTATTGGTCTTTTGTTAATTCCTGTTTATGGTATTTTCTTAAGTTTTCTATTTACTATCCTTTTTCATTATTTATATGAAGATATGCTTATCAATTCTCGTCTTCTAAGGCGGGCTGAAATTATTAAAAGTGATTTAGAAAGCTTTATGAAACTTTATCTTTTAGGACTTGAAAGAAGTAATGATGCCTTTTTAGTCTTTAAGATGGTAAGTCGTAATATTGATAATGATTTAACTAAAGAAATCAATTATTTACTTCCTAAATATAATAATTATAATGATATTGTTACTAACTTAGTTAACTTTATTCCCGAATTTTCTTTTAGTGATAGTATTTTACTTTTGAGTAGTAAAGATACCAAAGAAGCTGCTACAAGTATTATCGAAAAAACTGAACAAGATAAAAGAGTTGAGTTGGAAAAAAACATCAATAGTATTCCTGTTAAAATAATTTTTATAAGTATTATCTTTTTGCTATTAGTTTTATTAATTATTTTACTGGGACCTAAATATTTATAGAATATAAGAAAATTTGTTGCAATAAGTAAATATTTATGGTAATCTAAATTTAAGAATAGAAGGTTTTAAGTATGGAAAAGTTTATAAATAATTTATATAGTAATAGTAATTTCCCTATAATTTTAGTGTGTTTAATCGCTATCTTTGTAGTCTTATTTATTATTACTTTGATTTTAGCATTAAAAGATGCAAAAAATAATTTCTTAGATGATGATGAGAAAAAAGAAGAACCTAAGGATAAGGTTGAGTTTAAAGAACCAATACCAGAAGTAAAGGAAGAACCTCAAACTTTTGAAGAAGTTTCTTTTGATAGTGAGGAAGCTAAAGAGGAAAAGGCTAATAAATATTCTGGTGTTTCTTTTGAAGAACCTAAGGTTAATGAAGCAGCCAAGGATAGCAGTCCTGTTGATGTTATTGAGGAGACTACTACTAGTATTCCAGTTTTAAAGGATGAAGAAATTAGTAATTTTGAAGAATTCTTTTTACAAAATTTAAAAGAAAAATCTGAAAATAATAATGTCTTTGATTTTTCTAAAAAAGAAGATAAAGAAGAAGTATCTATATCAGAAGAAGCCAAGAAAGATAGTACTGAAGTTTCGGATAGTAATGATTCTAAGATATCAACACCAGTTACTTTAGAAAGTGCTTTTCCTGTAAATGATGAAAATGATTTAGAATCAGGTTCACATAACGAGGATGGGGTAATTTCTTTTGAAGAAAAAGATGTATCCGAAAATAAAGAAGAAGCTCCTGTTTCTATGGAACTTCCTAAAATGAAGAAAGAATATACTTTTAAAGAATTAGATGGGGAATCTTATCGTATTAGATAAAAGTAATTTCTTTATAAAAAAATAGAGTCTTATCAATAGCGATAGGGCTCTTTTAGTATGTTATTTAATTTGTTTTTTTGGTTCTATTAACTTAATATTTTAGCTTTTTTTATTTACTAGTTTTTTTGCTTTTTCTTCTTTTTTCATATTGTTAATAGTTATAGTTTTAGCAAGTTCTGTAGCTTCTTTTAACTTTTCTTAGCATAAGTTTCTATTAAAAATAACCATCTATTCAATATTTCTTTTAATTTTTCATTTGATAATTCGTTCATCATAAATTTTCCTTTTCTTTTAAAATATTATAATTTAAGTTTATTAACTTGTAAAATAAGTAATAAATATTTTTAGTTACTATTTTTGTTTTAATTTAAGTGATAAGTTCTTTATGTTATTAAGTCTTGCGGATACTTCTTGGTAAATTTCACTGTTATCGTTATAAAAATTTTCAAAAATGTCTTTATTTTTTTCCCAAATTTTATCTACATAGACGACACTTTGTCTTTCTTCTTCTAAATTACAAGTATTATTAGTTGATATTAACTTTAGCATTTTCCAATAATTACTAAACCTTCCAAAAGTAATATATGTTAATAAAGGTTTAAATTTACAACTGTAATCTTCATTGCTGCAAATAAATTTGTTATTATTTGTCTGATAATAAATGAGTTGTTTAGTTGGATCTAAAAAGTAATTTTTGCCATCTTTAGTGGCATATGTTATTGCATGATTTCCAATAATTTTACTAATTGAAAAACTGTTTTTTATTTCTTTAGAAATTTCTATATTAACATGTTCTTTATCAAGTAATACATCAATTACACTAAGAAGATAATCATAATCTCTTCCAGAAATAATATTTTTTTGGACCCATTCTTTTAATTCGTCTTTAGTATATTTGGACTCTTCTAATACATCGATTTTTATACTGTTAGATTTATAATATACCCCAATTTCATTAGCCATAATACCTTCTTGTTTTAAAATGTCTGTTAATACTGCGGCGTTATTGCGACATACTCCGTATCCATTAAGAACATCAGCACCTAAAATTTCTAAAATGTCTCGTGCATTGCTATCATTATCAAAAAATTTATGATTTACTGATAAATAACCACCATATAACAAATAACTATACAATTTATAAATTTCAATTGGGTTTTGAAGATTAAATATCTTGTTAATTTTACTATAATTTTTTATAAATTCTTGATATAGTTTTTTTATTTTGCATATATCAGCTGTTTCTTTGCCGTCTTCTATTGTAAGCATAACAGATCCTAATAATAATAAATTACCAACTATAGAAAATGTACTATTTATAGGTGTATTTGCTGGTAACAGGAATATGCTTGCTGTTTTAAGATTAATTGCTACTATGTAAAGACCACTTTTTACTTTATTAAAAGTGTTATAATCCATATTTTTTTCTAATTTAGTAAAGATATTTTCCATATTTTTATTTCCTTCTTTCATTAATTAAGTTTTAAAATGATTATACCAGTATCATTTTATTACTTTGTTTTTTTCAATATATTATAATTTAAAATCTTTATAGAGTAAATAAAAAGATAAATGTTTTTCAATACTTATCCTTTCTTTGTTTTTCTAATTTCATTAAATCATTTACGATGCTTTTTAAGACGAAAAAATAAATAATTCTTCGTTATTATTCTTATTATTAGCCCAATTTTTTTGGTATTTCTGTTTTTATATTGATATTACATACACAATTAGTAGAATCACCTTTAAATCGAATGCGTTAATGTGTTGCTTGGTAGTTTAATCCATTGATTTGGTTTAAGGAATAATTATGAGTTTAATGATAAAATTTATAATAATTCAACTCTTTGTATCTATTATTTGGTTTATAATATCCTGTTATTTAATAAAATTATAGAATTGATTTTCTAAAATTTATACTAATAGAAATACTTTTTATCAATTAAATACAACTAATTTAATGCTATTTATTTCAATTTATAAATTATTAAAACAAAAGATTACTTTTTATCAACTCTAAAACTTACATTAATTGTGTTAGCCATATTATCATCTCCATCTAAAAAAATTATACTATGATTTATCATGGAACAATATATAGCATATATTATACTTCTGGCAAAGATTATTAAGTATCCATAAATAAAATTTTATAATCTTCTAAATATTTTTTGTTTTAAACTTAGGACTTTTTCTCTATCTACTATGTAATTATCATTTAAATCGATAACTTCATCTAAATAAGGTATATTAGATATTTTAACCTTCTTATTAATTAACATATTAAAGACTTCTCTTAAATTTTCTAAAGTATGTATATTATTTGCCAAAATATCATATTGCCTTCTTGAAATCTTTTGTAATAATTCACAATACAAAATAAGATAAAAAGATAAAATCATTGATATTTTATCAACATCTTCAAACGAAGATACCTTTGACTTTCTATAATCAACTAAGAATTTTTTTAATAATATAGAATAAAAAGGGGATGTGTGATTTTTATAAGTACAACCATCAATATCACAAAAAGCAATGTTTCCTTCTTTATTTATCAATATGTTTTCAAAACTTAAGTCTTGACAAAATATATCTTGATTATGAATATTTCTTAAAATTTTACTAGCTTTTTCTACATATTCAAATAATTCCTGACAATTAAAATATCTTCTTAAAAATTTATCAGATAAAGGCATAGAATCTTGGAAATACTGCATAGTATAACCATTTAATTCACCATTTTTAATAATTAAGTCTTTTGGAAGTAATACATGGTCAATTTCTATACCGTCCATGTCTAAAAACTTATGATATAAATCCCTTTTTTCGTTAGGGTAAAGACCGTCTAAAAATTTATAGCACATTTTACCATCTGTATAAACCGTACTATTTGTTCCCTGATTTTGTAATTTTTGCAAAGTAGATAAGTCTATTTCTTTCATTTTTATTTCTTGCATGTTAAATCTTCTTTCTTTAAATTAGCATTTATATTATCATAATACTTAAAGTTGTTCAATGAATATTTTTTGTTTAGTTTTCTCAATTTGTACTATCAATTTGCAAGTTGTACTTGACAATAAGAAAACTTTGCGATAGGATACTTCCTAAGAAATGCGAAAAAAGCAATTCTTGGGGGGATAATATATGAATAATGAAGTTGTAAAAGAAGCACTTTCTTATGAGTTCTCTGTCAAAGTACATAAGGCATTGAGAGAGTCGTTCAAAGCGCCACATATGGTGAAGTCATTGGACGAAGATTGGAATATTAAGCATGGTACTGACACTGTGGACATAGTAAATTGCGCATTTAGTGAATTGCCTATCAATTGTCAAGAAAAATATTTAAAAGTCGGCAGAATATATATTGAATATGTTTTTGACCGCTATATCGAAGGTTCAAGCAATGAGGATATAGCTACTAAATTTAACCGAATGGTTTCTGATTTTCTAGGATCATGGTCAGTAGAAGTAGCTGATGAAGACGCGGGACTTTTAAAACTTGGAATAAAGACCAGTTTGTTACTTGCTACAACTTTGGTATCAGCGTATTTCCAAGGTGAGATAGATATAGAAGAAATTTGTAAGCAATATAATATTGATACCAATTTGCCAGAAAAAAGAAAACTAAATAAACATTAATAGAAAAGTCTTTCCATATTAAATAAATGGAGAGATTTTTTATTTAGAAAACTTCTTGTTAGCCGGATTTTTAAGACAAAAAAACGAACTATTTCTAGTTCGAATAAATCTTTAATGGTGCCCTTATGGTTCTGGTATAACAACTATTATAAGCAATAAATTATAGGTAGTAATAATTACTAACTAAAATTAGTATAACATGATTTTATTAAAATTAACCAACATTTTAATATTTTAATATTTTAAATAAATAAAATGATATAATATAAACCGAAAGACAAATAGTAATTTGTTAAATAGATTGGAGATGTAATTATGGCTTTTGATTATAAAAAAGAATATAAGGAATTCTATATGCCAAAGAATAAACCTAGCATAGTAGAAATTCCTAAAATGAATTATATAGCAGTTAGAGGATCTGGAAATCCTAACGAGGAAAACGGAGATTATAAAAATACAATAGGATTACTATATGGTATTGCCTATACAATAAAAATGAGTTACAAAGGCACTCATAAAATAAAAGGCTTTTTTGAATATGTTGTTCCACCATTAGAAGGATTTTGGTGGCAGGATGGATTAAAAGGTAGCATTGATTATAA
>CAKOMH010000028.1:0-19022 GCA_934096595.1 uncultured Bacilli bacterium
AAGTACTTATATAATTAATGAAATAAAGTTAGAGAAAATTAAAAATATTACATTTGATAAGGTTGAAGATTTATGAATAAACAGAGTAGTAAAGATATAATAAATAGTGAATTTTTAGAAGAAAATGATACTTCTAAAAAAAGCAAAAAAACTAAGATAAAAAAAGAAAAAGTTAAAACTGGTAAAGTTCTTAAAAAAACTAAGAAAAAGGAAGAAATAGATCTTTTAAAATATGAAAAAGAACTTTATAAACAAGGAGTAAAATTTATTTGTGGGGTTGATGAAGTAGGCCGTGGTCCCCTTGTTGGCCCTGTAGTAGCAGCTGCCGTAATATTACCCATTAACTATCATTTAGAAGGTTTAAACGATTCAAAGAAACTAAGTGAGAAAAAAAGAGAAGAGTTATATCCTAAAATAATTAAAGATGCCATATGTTTCGGGGTTGGGATGATTGATGCGGGGACGATTGATGAAGTTAATATCTATGAAGCAACCAAACTGGCTATGTATGAAGCAATTAATTCTTTAAAAATAAAACCTGAACATGTTTTAATTGATGCGATGCCCTTAAACCTTCCAATGCCAAGTACTAGTATTATTCATGGGGATGCTACCTCAGCTTCTATAGCGGCCGCCAGTATCGTTGCTAAAGTAACTAGAGATCATATGATGGATGAGTTAGATGATTTATATCCGATGTATGGTTTTAAAAAACATAAAGGTTATCCAACAAAGTTTCATTTAGAAATGTTAGAAAAATATGGTCCTTTAGATAACTATCGCTTTAGTTACGGACCAGTTAAAAAATATAAAAAATAATTATAACAAAAGATGGAAAACAAGAAATTTTAAGTAGAAAATTTAATTAAATAAAAGTATAATTGATAATGTAGTAAAAAGGAAGTAAAGTATGAAAAAAATTTATAATAATAAAGTGGTTTGTTATAGTTGTTTATTAACTATTGGAATATTTCTTTTAGAAATATTTTTTAAAGTAATTATGGGTTTAAGTGTTTTTAATTGGTCAAGTTTAAGAATCTTTTTAGGATGTATTATATTAAGTAATATTATTTCTTTACTTATTAGTTTTTTAAAACGAAAGTATGCGAATATAATAGTTTGCGTTTTATTATTTCTTCTAGGAATTTTATTTACAGCCCAAGGTGGAATGCATAATTACTTAGGTACTTATATGTCCTTAGGAACTGCAAGTCAAGCCAATGCTATCGAATATTTTATTGGAGACTTTTTTACGAGTCTTAATCCTTGGTTTTATACGCTTTTTATAATACCTATTTTATATGTTTTATATTTTATCTTTTTAGATAAAAAGTTTATTGATAAAAGTAAGAAATATAAATATAATGTAGTGCGTTGTTTAACTGTTTTTGTAACCATTATTGTGGCTGGCTTTTATTATGGCACTGTTAACTGGGATTTCATGCAAGATAAAATGCAAATTGTAAGTAATAAAGAATTATATAAGAATCCTTCGATGCAAAATATTGCTGTTAGTCAGTATGGACTTTTAGGCTATGAATTTTTAGATATTAAATCTTTACTTATAAAACATGAAGAAACTGCCGAAACTTTTGTTAAACAACAGCAAACTGAAGTAACTGATTATTCTAGAATTATTGATGATACAGCTTGGGAAACAGCACAAGAAACTGAAAAAAATACCGATTATAAAACTTTAAATAGTTATTTTATGAGTAAAGAAATTACGAGTAAAAATGATTATACAGGTTTATTTAAAGGCAAAAACTTAGTTATTTTAATGATTGAATCAGGTAGTAATGTTTTAAAAGATTATCCCGAGTATTTTCCTAACTTTGCTAAACTATATAATAATGGTTGGTCTTGGGAAAATGCTTTCTCTCCAAGAAATGCTTGTTCAACTGGTAATAATGAAATGACGGGGATAACATCTTTATATACTATTAATAATACTTGTACTATTAATACTTATAAAGATAATACTTATTTTGAAGCTATCTTTAATCTGTTTAATAATGCAAATTATAAAACTAGTAGTTATCATGATTATACCGATCACTTTTATTATCGAAGTATATATCATCCTAATATGGGGAGTCAAAATTACTACGATGTTAGTAGACTAGGAATAAAATTAGGAAGTGAATATCAACCATGGCCAAGTGATGTCGAGTTTGTAGAAAAAGCTGTTCCCCATTTTATAAATGAAGAGAAATATATGGTGTGGTTAACAACTGTATCTAGTCATATGACTTATAAGAATTCTAGTAAAACCGGAGATATGTATTTAGATTTATATGAAAATGAGGATTGGGATATAACGGCTAAAAGATATATGTCTAAATTAAAAATAGTTGATAATGCAATCGGAGAATTGTTACAAGAATTAGAAGATAATGGTAAACTAGAAGATACCGTAATTATGTTATTTGCTGATCATTATCCATATGGTTTAAGTGATGAGGCTTTTGCTCAGATAGCTAAATATGATACATCAAGTAATGGCGATACCGATAGAACTCCTTTCATTATTTATAATCCTAGCCTAGAAGCTAAAAAGTTTGATGATTATACAACATTTGTTAATATTTTACCAACCCTTGCTAATCTATTTGACTTAGATTATGATCCTCGTGTTTATGGTGGTGCCGATCTTTTTAGTGATTCCTATGATGGCGTAGTAGTCTTTGCCGATGGGTCATGGCGTACTAATATTGCTTATTATGATGCGACTAAGGGTAAAATAAATTACTTAGGTGATGATAAGTATACTGATGAAGAAATAATAAGCATTAATACCAAAGTTAAAAATGAAATGAAAATGGATAATTTGGCTATTAAGACTAATTACTTTGAATACTTAAGGGGGATTCTAAAGACTGATGATAATAATAGTGAAGATGAAAAAGAAGAATAGTAACATTGATGCTAATTAGTAAATAGCAAAAAAAATCAATAACATTTTATAGAAAATTATGGTATTATATTATCATAGTATGGAGGACTAACGTGAATAGTAATTATGAGAATTTACCAAAAGAAACTAGGAAAGTTATGGAAAAGGCTATTAATACCTACATTAATGGGGTCCATAAATATCCATCTTCAAATTATAGAAGAACAACTTGTGTTTTACTGTTAACTATATTAAAAAATGATGAAAGTTTACAGAAATTTTTGAACAAATTAGACTCTGAATTTATGCAAAAATTAGAAAAAATAACTAATGACATTAATGGAACTAAGATGGCTGATTCAAAAACTAGTACTAATTATGAAGAAGATTATTTTTATTGCGGATTTAAATCACTAATAAACAAAACAATAGAATTTTCATATAAAGAATCAGAAGCGTATAAAAAAAGGAATGATAGAGACTTTAATCTTAATTTTTTAAGTCCAAATTTGCTTGCTTTTGAGTTACTGAAACATGGTTATATAAAAAAAATATTTGCTGAAATAGAGGGTAGGCCCAAGGATTCAGACGATACATCAGAATACAAAAATAGTTTGCGTTATAAATTTAAAAATTTTCTTGCCGGGAAACTTATTGAAGAAAAAAGTGTTACCATTACTAAAAATGGAGTTGAGTTAGATGTTATAACGCCTGAAGTTACTTTTATAAAAGAAAATGCTGATCAAGACATTGTGAGTCAATCAGAGGAAGATGAAAACGTGATGACACAAACTTTTGAATTTCAAAATAAAGAAGATGAAAAAAAGGCATCAAGCATTATAAATAATCCTGAAGAAATTAAAAAAGTATTAACATCAATCAAACAGAAGTTTATAGGTCAAGAAGAAGCTGCTAAACTATTATTCTTGAATATTATTAAAAATCAAAAATTAGTTGGTATTCCAAATATTCCAAGTGGCACTCGTTCAATTATGTTTATTGATGGTCCAAGTGGAACTGGTAAGACAGCCATAACTAAGGATATAACAGATAATTTAGGATTACCATTTGTTGCTACATCAATTACCAATTATTCGGCATCAGGCTATGTTGGTGGAAATATAACTGATATTCTAAAAGAATTATATGTTAAATCTGGTGGCGATTTAGGCAAGGCGCAAAGAGGAATAGTGGTTTTAGATGAACTTGATAAAATAGTTAATAGTGGTCGAGATGAGTTAGTAATGAAAACTGCGGTTCAACATCAACTATTAGACTTTTTAGGTGGCGGCAAATACACTATCGAAGTAAAAAAAGGAACAACAGTAGAGTTTGATACATCAAAAATAACTTTTGTATGCTTAGGAGCTTTAACTAATTTAAGAAATAGTAAAACACAAGTATCGTCACAAAGACCAATGGGCTTTAATGTTAAATATGATGAACCAAACAAAGCTAAAGAATATTCTATAACTCCTGATGATTTAATAGAAATGGGCCTTGAAAAAGAATTAGTTGGTCGTTTTAATATATATATCCATACAAAAGATTATAGTAAAGAAGATTTGAAAAAGATATTACTTGAATCAAAAATAAGTCCTTTAATAGGATTTACAACTCTTGTCTCATCTTTTGGAAAAAAATTAGTAATAGATGATGGAGTGTATGATTTAATTGCCAATGCTGCTTATGATTTAAATACCGGTGCTAGAAGTTTACAAACAGTTGTAAATAATTTAAATAGTCAGTATTTAGAAGAGTTATTAATGGGAGTAGATGAAGAAATCCATATAACAGCCGAAGATGTCAAAAGAATAAATGATACAGCATTTAAAGAAAAGGGAAGACATTAAGATGAAATATGCGTACAATGGTAATTTATTAGAAGAAGATAGGGTGCTATTAGTAGCAAAGGAAATTATGAGTAAATACCCAGAAATAACCTTTTTACAAGCCCAAATGACAGCGAGATTAGAGGGATATATTTCTGATACGGTTACTCCTGATGATAAATTAAATAGACTTTATAATATAATGTTAATAAATCAAAATGACACGAAATTAATTTCAAAAGTATATCAAGATTATATTGATATCTTAAAATCTGAATTAAATAAGATTAAAAATTATAAATATATTACAGTTTCCAATATGTTAAAAGATTATATTGATGGATATACTTCATTTCCTTTTGTAAATAATATAGAGTAAGAATTTATCTTACTTTTTTTGATTTTGCTACTTGAAAAGATAAAAATACTATGTTACTATTACAGCGTTTGACATTTTTATATAATAAAATGGCTAAAAGAAAGAAAAATATTAAATAATAAAAATAAAACTAAAATATAAAAAAGAAAGTGATGTTATGGAAAAAAAGAAAAACTTAGTAATAGTAGAGTCCCCTGCTAAAAGTAAAACTATTGAAAAATACTTAGGTAGTGATTATAAAGTTGTATCTAGTAAAGGACATATTAGAGACCTTTCAACTAAAGGTAAATATGGTTTAGGAATCGATGTCGAAAATGATTTTAAACCCGATTATGTTGCTATTAAAGGAAAATCAAGTATTATTAAAGAATTAAAAAAAGATGCGAAAGAAGCAAGTAGAATATATCTTGCTAGCGACCCCGACCGCGAAGGAGAAGCTATTTCTTGGCATTTATTTGATGCTTTAAAATTAAAAGATAAAGATTATGATCGGATTGAATTTCATGAAATTACCAAACCAGCAGTAATAGAAGCCTTTAAACATCCGAGAAAAATTGATGATAATTTAGTTAAATCTCAAGAGACTAGAAGAATGCTTGACCGAATTATTGGGTTTAGATTATCCAAATTAATGCAATCTAAAACGGGTGGTAAATCTGCTGGTAGGGTTCAATCAGTGGCACTAAAATTAATTGTCGACCGTGAACGCGAAATTAAAGCCTTTATTCCCGAAGAATATTGGAGTATTGCTGCTAACTTTAAAGATTTTAATGCTGAACTTTTCAAATACCAAGATAAAGACATTGAAATTAAAAATGAAGAGGCCGCGGATGAAATTCTTAATAAATTAGGTTTAGATTATAAAATCGAATCAGTTACGAAAAAGAGTAAAAAAAGACCATCTAAACCCATATTTAAAACTTCAACTTTACAGCAAACTGCCGTTAATCGTTTAGGTTTTGCGTCATCAAAAACCATGAAAGTGGCTCAAAAACTATATGAAGGTATAGATATTGGTAGTGAAACAATTGGTTTAATAACTTATATGCGTACCGATTCAGTTCGTATGTCGCCAATATTTATTAACGATACCTTGCAATATATTGAAGAAAATTATGGTAAAAAATATGTTGGCTCAGTTAAAGTGGGAAAGAAAGATGAAAATATGCAAGATGCCCATGAAGGTATCAGACCAACTTCGATAAATCGAACCCCAGAAAGCCTTAAAGCTTATTTAACTCCTGATGAATACAAATTATATAGTATTATTTATTATAAGACTTTATCTAGTTTAATGGCTGATGCTAAAGTCGAAAGCACAACGGTTATTTTAGATAATAATGATTATAAATTTAAAACGACGGGTTCTATTTTAACTTTTGATGGTTACCTAAAAGTTTATGCTAAGTATGAAGATCAAGAAGATACTATTTTACCAGAATTACAAGAAGGAGAAATTTTAAGTACTAATGATGTAGTCAAAACCCAACACTTTACGAAACCTGCCCCAAGATATACCGAAAGTAGTTTAATTAAAGAATTAGAATCCTTAGGAATAGGTAGACCAAGTACTTATGCTACTATTATTGATACATTAAAAACAAGAAACTATGTAACTTTAGAAGATAAAAAGTTTGTGCCAACGGATATTGGCATTGAAACTACCGATAAATTACAAGAATATTTTAGCAAGATTGTTAATGTTAAATATACGGCTAATATGGAAAACGATTTGGATTTAATTGCCGATGATAAACTAAATAATATTGAGTTATTAAAGAAATTCTATGGGGAGTTTGAGCCTCTTGTGCAAGAAGCTTTCCATCATATGGAAAAGAAACCAGCCGAAGAGACAGGTGAGTTATGTCCCGAATGTAATAGTCCTTTAGTTATTAGAAATGGCCGCTTTGGTAAATTTACAGCTTGCTCTAATTATCCAACTTGTAAATATGTCAAAAAAGAGGAGCCGGTTAAAATTGAAATAATGGATTGTCCAAAGTGTGATGGTAAAGTCCTTCTTAAAAAAACTAGACGAGGTAAAGACTTTTATGGGTGTTCTAATTACCCTAAATGTGATTTTGCTAGTTGGTATGAACCAATTAATAAGTTCTGTCCAAAATGTAATAGTATATTAGTTAAAAAGGGTAAAAAAATAGCTTGCTCTAACTCAGAGTGTGATTTTGAAGAGTAGTTTTTAGTGATTAGGCTTGTAGCTTAATCATTTTTTTAGTTGATAACTAAAAATTTAAGTGTTACAATTAAGCCATAATAGAAGTGGTGTGGTTTAAGTGAAAATAAAAAAGTCTGGAAAAATAGTTATTGCATTGTCTTTAATTGTTACCTTAATAATTGGGATAAACTTTACGAAGAGCAAAAAAGAAATTTATCAGGGTATTGATGAAGTCTTGCAAAGTGAGGCTTACTCGTATCTTTCACCCAAAATTATTGAATATATAAAAGATTATTATGAAGATACCGGTACTGTTTTATTAACAGAAAAAAACAAACAAGATAATGTTCCTTATTTAAATCCGGAATTTATTAAATATTTAGAATCAGATAATCAAGAAAAATATTCGGTTATTCCTAGTAATTCGATAACAGATTTTAAATATGATGAGAAAAGTGCTATAAGTTCTCAAGTCGATGCAGATGATAATAAAACAGAAAAGCTTCCAGCTAAATTTGATTTACGAAATGTTGATGGTAAAAATTATGTAACTTCAATTAAGGACCAAGGAAGTGAGGGGTTATGTTGGGCTTATGCTATTAATTCTTACTTAGAATCAATTTTGTTAATAAAGGAAGGCAAAACTTATGATTTCTCTGAACATCAATTAGGTTATGCCACTGCATCAGATGGTATTATTGAAGATAAAAAAATTTTTAATGGTAATGGTACCTTGTTTTGGGGTAACAATTTTGAGGAAAGTCTTAACACTTTATTAAATGGTTTTGGCTTTGTAGATCAGAAGTGGGATGACTCTCACCAAGAGGCTATCGCTAGCAAATCTAAACTTGATCCCAATGATGTTTATAACTTTGATAATTCGTTATACCAAGTTGATGAAACCGTTGAATTTCCCGTTCTTGATTTTAACACAGCCACCGATTTAGAAAAGCAAACATACTTAGATGGCGTTAAAAGGTATATAAAAGAAGGCGGCGCGTGGATTTCATTAAATCGTAGTCCAGGAAGCAGCTGTGGAATTAATACTGATAATGGCTATTTTTATTTAGATAATGGTAAATGTGGTGATAACGAACTAGGGCATGCCCTTCATGTAATTGGTTGGGACGATGATTATACCTATAACCTTTGTGCAAATGATGATAAAACCAAGTATTCTATTGATATTTCTAATTGTTCTAAAGAAAACTTAATTAGTGGTAAAGGGGTTTGGATTTTAAAAAATTCTTGGGGTGAAAATAAGGATTATACTTATGTTTATGCTGCCTATGAATCAAAAGGAGTAAACATTAGTTCTATAAAATCACTATCAAAAAAGAATTGGGATAATTTTTATAATTATTCAAATATTGATTCCTTGACTTCAAAATATCGAAATATGGACTATAGTTTTAAAGAAAAAGTAGTAAAAGTGAAGGTAAGATTATCTCATGATAATACTGAATACAAAGTTTATTTAACCAATAATAAAGAAGCTGTAATTGATGAAAATGCCATTTTAATTGACACAATAAAAACCGATTTTGGCGGCTATTATAGTGTTGATTTAAAAGATAAGGATATCGTTATTGATGCTAATAAATATAAAGTTATGATTAGCTACGATTATTATAATGCGTTTACTAAAAAAACAGAAAGTCGCTTGTTTTTTGAAGAGTCGTCGTTTTATACAACTAATATAGATGAAAATATAAAAGGTTATGGTGAGGCCTTAGACTATGAGCCTATACTTGAAAACAATTATAATTTCGTAATTAAATATTATATTAGAAATATTCCCAATAATTCTTTAGTTAATTTTATATTAAAAGACGAAAGTGGCAATGAAGTAAATTATAATTATACTATTAAAAATAATGGCGTTTTTGCAAATAGAGTCTATGCTGATTTAAAAATAAGTAAAGATCTACCGAAAGGAACTTACATAGTTGAAGCTCTTTATAACGATAAAGTCATCGCCCAATCAAAATTAAAGGTTGACAAAGACTTTATCGAAACCTTAGGGGATGGAAGTTATGAAAATCCTTGGCAAATAGGCACGCCTGCCCAACTAAATTTAATAAGACAAAAACCTTCTGATGCTTATGTCATCACAAATGATATTGATTTAACATATGATACAACAAATAAAGATGGAGCGTTCTATAATGATGGTTATGGGTGGGAACCAATTGATTTTTTCACAGGCTATTTGAATGGCCAAAATCACAAAATATTAGGTATGAACATTACTAGTGATTACAAAATAATTGATGGTTTGGAATATGGCTATAGAGATGCTGGATTATTTAGTATTATCCAAGGTGGTAAGTGTAAATTTGGCAGTTGTGGAATTTATAATTTAAAAATGGCTGATGTTAATATTAATGGTACATTTTATTATGCCGGAGCTTTAGCTAGTCAGTTTCTTGATAGTGATGGCGGTGAATACCATGATATTAATGATACTCAAATTAATAATATTGCCGTTTTAAGCGGCAGTATTACCAATAAATATTATGATTCTTATATTGATATTGGTGGTATTACCGGAGGGATAATTGGAAGTATAACAATTCATTCTGATAGTGCTGAAGCCGGACCATTATTATTTGCTACCAAATTATACAATTTATTTAATGGAGCAACAATAAGTGGAAAATATATTACTGGAGGTGTAATTGGTCAAATTTACAAATATGCCAGTGGCGATTATGGTTATTTTGAATTGGAAAATGTTCAAAATGTTGGTAATGTATATGACAATATTATAGCTGGTGGCATAATAGGTGATTATGGAATATACGATAAAGATAATAAAGCTAATATTTCTCAAGAAAACACCTTTACTAATATTATAAATTCTGGAAAAATTATTGGTAATGGTTGCGCTAACAATTATTACTGTATTACAGGAAGTGATGGACCAAATATAGGCGGACTTAATAGGATGGTAAATCTTTACGGAATTGCTGACAACAATTATAAAATTAATGATAGTGTTATGGTAGAAGAAAATAATGTTAAAAACTATACAGCTGTTGAAATGAAAAATAAAGATTTATATAGTAATTGGGAAAATTTTGATACTTATTGGACTAAATTAGATGATCGCCTGCCGATACTTAAAATAGCTGATTTTAACTATACTAGAACAAATGATATTGTTATGAAGCTAAATAATAAAGTTAATCTAAATAATTATATTGAACCTGTAGGAAGATTAGATAATAGTAAAATTACTATTTCAGATAATGATATCATTAAATACGATGAAACTACTAAGATGATAACGGCATTAAAAGAAGGAACAACTACTATCAATGTTTTAACTAACACCGATGGTTATGAAGGCAAAATCAAAGTTACTGTTAATTCTAATTTAGAAATAGATGAAGATAATAAAAAAGTTTTCTTAAGTAGTTCAATTAATTTCAAAGATTATTACCAAAAATTAAATTCTACTATTAAAGTTTATAACAATAATAATGAAGAAATAGCGGATAATGACTATATTGCTACTGGTTTTAAAACCCAAATTTATGAAAATGACAAATTAATTAAAGAATATGTCAATGTTTTATATGGTGATGTTAATGGCGATGCCAAAGTCGATATTTCTGATGTTGCTAAGATATATGCTATCGTTATGGAAACAAAGTCTTATGATAATCTAATTACCTTAGCAGGTGATAATAATAACGATAATACTATTGACATTTCCGATGTTGCTTTAGTATATAGTAAAATAATGAATGGATAGGGAAAAATGAAAATGAAAAAAATAAATTTATTAATAATTACTTTGATAATGACTTTAGGAGTAAAAGTTAATGCTTTAAGTGCTACTTCAACTATTGAATGTGATGCTAAAAAGATAAGTGTATCTGATAATTTAACTTGTACTATGAAAACCAAGATTGCCAGTGGAACTTTGTATGCTACTTCTGCTGATATTAAAGTTAATACTAATACCGAAATAGTCAGTACTAAGTGTGATACTTCTTGGCAAGGTGGCGTTACTAATAATAAAATAGGTGTTTATACAGCAAATGCTATTCAAAATAAAACGGTAGATATTTGTACAATAACAATTAAAAGCAAAAATACTACAAATAAAGAAAATGTTGGTTTTACTTTAGAAAATGTTAAATATACTGATGAAAGTTATAACACGGTAAATGATACTAATACTTTAAAAGTTGATGTGCCAGTTACTGTAACTACTAGCAATAAAACTGAAAGTGAAGGTAAAGATAATACAATCAAAAATCCTGAAACGGGAGCTTTCTTACCAGTGTTTATTATTATTTTAGTAGGAGCCCTTGCCTTTGTAACTTATAATTTTACGGCCAAAAAAAATAAATTTTATAAGATATAGATTGGCATTGGATAACCAATAAAACATAAATGTTTTTAAGTACAAAGTTCGTTCTTTGTACTTTTTTATAAGTATAAAAAGTGATAAAATAAATTAAGATGAAAGGAAATATACTTATGTTAAATAATACTAATGTTTTAGAAAGAATTGAGTACCTATGTAATGTTTTAAATAAAGCTAATGTGGAATACTATGTTAATGATAATCCAACTTTAACAGATAACGAATATGATTCCTTAATGGATGAATTAATCAAATTAGAAAATGAGTATCCCAAGTATAAATTAAAAAACTCTCCTACTAGTAAAGTTGGTAATGAGGTTATTGCCGAATTTAAAAAAGTTACGCATCCAACACCTATGTTTAGTTTATCTGATGTCTTTAATTATGATGAAGTTAGAGATTTTGATAATAAAGTTCGCAAGGAAGTAGGAGAAGTTGCTTACTCATGTGAACTTAAAATGGACGGACTTGCCGTATCTCTTATTTATAAAGACGGAGCATTTATCTCGGCTGCTACTCGTGGAGACGGAGTAATTGGGGAAGATATTACTCACAATGTACGCACAATAAAAAAACTGCCACTAACTTTGCATAAAAAAATTGACCTTGAAGTTCGAGGGGAAATTTATATGCAAAAGAAAGTGTTTAATAGGTTAAATGAAGAACGAGCTAAAAAAGGCTTACAATTATTTCAAAATCCTAGAAATGCCGCGGCTGGTTCTATTAGACAGTTAGATAGTAGCATTACTAAGAGTCGCAATTTAGATATTGTTTTATATCATTTACCTAATACGGATCTTTTACATCATAGTGATACGCTAGACTTGCTTAAAAGCTGTGGCTTGCCAGTAAATCCTAATAATCGTATTTGTAAAAATATCGATGAAGTCTTAGCCTATATTGACTACTGGACTATTCATAGACCGGAACTTCCTTACGAAATCGATGGTATTGTTATTAAAGTTAATGACTTAAGTGCCCAAAAGACTTTAGGTTATACCGTTAAATATCCTAAATGGGCTGTGGCTTATAAATTTCCCGCCGAAAAAGTAATTACCAAATTAACGGATATCATCTGCACAGTCGGCCGCACTGGTCAAATAACGCCTAATGCTGTTTTAGAACCTATTAAAGTAGCCGGTTCGACTATTAGAAGAGCAACTTTACATAACTATCCTTATATTGTCAGTAAAGATTTAAAAGTAGGGGATTATGTTTATCTTCATAAAGCAGGGGATGTTATTCCTGAGGTTGTTGGGCCGGTCCTTGAAAGACGAACTGGTTTAGAAAAAAATTATGAGATGATTACTAATTGTCCTATCTGTGGAACTAAATTAGAGCTAACAGACTCTAAAATCGATTTATATTGTCCTAATGAAGCTTGTCCGGCTAGACAAATTAACTCCTTAATTCATTTTATTTCTAGAGATGCCATGAATATTGATGGCTTGGGTGAACAAATTATTGAAGATTTCTATAACATGGGTTTAATTAAAGACATTCCCGATATTTATAATCTAAGTAAAGAAAAAGAAGACTTAATTGAATTAGAAGGTTTTGGCAATAAATCAGTTAGTAATCTCCTTATTTCTATTGAAAATAGTAAAAATAATTCTTTAGAGCGCTTAATAAATGGTCTTGGTATCAGTGGAATCGGGGTTAAATCGGCTAAACTCTTAGCAGCCCGTTATGAGACTATGCGTAACTTAATGAATGCATCTATTGAAGAACTGCAAAACATTAAAGATATTGGCTCAGTACTTGCTACTAATATCAGTACCTACTTTGATAATCCCAAGAATAGAATATTAATATCGAAGTTAGAAGAATTGGGTCTTAACATGACTTATAAAGGGGAAAAGAAAACTATTGACCCTAACTTCCAAGATAAAAAGTTTGTTATTACAGGGACCATTGCCGGTTTAAGTAGGGAAGAAATCAAAAAAGAAATCGAACTTCGAGGAGGCTATACTGTTGATTCAGTTAGCAAAAAAACAGATGTTGTTATTGTTGGTGAGGCCCCCGGTTCAAAATATGATAAAGCTCTAAGCCTTGGTATTACCATTTGGGATGCTACGACTTTAGAAAATAATCTGAAGCTACCTAGCAAAATTTAAAAATATATAGTATAATCAATTTACAGAAAGAGGTGTAATTTTGAAAAAATTTATTCGTAATAATAAAGCAATTTGTTTTATGGTTTTAATAATTATCGCTTGTATTGGTATCAGCGTTGCCTTATTACTTAAGTACTTTTACTTTGGAAATGGGGGGTCTAAATATGGTGATCGCTTAGATGGGATTGAGGCCGTAGAGATTAACGATACTAAAAAAGAAAGTCTTATAAATAGCATTAAAGAAGGTAAAAATGTCTATGATGCTAAAGTCGAAGTAAGTGGTAAAATCATTTATATTCGTATTGTTTTTAAAGCTGGGGCTGATCTTACTACATCAAAGGCGGTAGCGGCTAAAACTTTAGAACAATTTAGTAATGATGAAAAAGCCTTTTATGACATTCATTTTACCTTGGTAAGTGATAAAAATGAATCTAGTGATGGCTTTACTATCATGGGTTCTAAAAATGTTAATGGTACAAACTTAATCTGGAATAATAATAATCCAGTAAGTGATGATGGTGAATAGTATGACCAAAAAAGTAAGACTGATTTTTGCGTCCTTCTTAGGTATTATCATTATAACAATCGTATCTTTAGTAGTTGTCCATATCTTAAATGATGAAAATAAACTGACAGTTGAAGAAAATAAATGGATAAATAATAACCTATCGACCGTTTTAAATGTTAATGTTATTAATGACTTAGATATCTTTGGTAATGGTGGGACTGGTATCTTTTATGACTTTTTAAATGATTTGGGTAAAGAATATAATCTTAAAATCAACCCTGTAACTTATACGAGTAAAGATGAAAGTGCTACTAGTGGATTTATTACCACTAATACTAAAAACGATAAATTTGTGGAATTTTATGCTGATAACTACGCATTAATTAAAAAAGATTATGTATATTATAACAACTTAGAAGCTATTAAAAATATTAAAGTTGGAGTCTTAAAAAAAGACCTTGATTATATCAAGAGCTATTTTAAGGAAGATAGTAATATAGAATTTAAAGAATATGATACTTATGAAGCTTTAAAAGAAGCCTTCAAAAAAGACTTAGAATACATTATTGTACCTAAATACGAATTTGCCGCGGAAACCTTAGAAAATAACTATAGTATTGTTTATGAATTTAGTGATATTAAAAAATATTATGGTTACTATATGTTAGATGATAATTTTAGTAGTATTATTAAGAAATATTATAGTAAATGGCAAAATAAAAAATATAAAAATGCCTTTAATACTAATTTAAAAAATACTATTGTTAAGAGTATTAAATTAAGTGAAGTTGAGCAAAAAGAAATTAAATCTCGTATTTATAACTATGGTTTTGTTAATAATAACCCTTATGAAATTATTTTAGGGGGTAACTATGGTGGTATTGTTTCTATTTATTTAAAAAACTTTAGTGAAATGGCGGGTGTTGATTTTAAATATATTAAATATCGTACCTATAAACAATTAACAAATGCTATTAATAATAATTCAATAGATTTATACTTTAATTATTATAACTTAACTAATAATTATGAAACTATTACTACTAATATGGATATTAAATATTATGTTATAGCTAGTCGTAAAAATAACTTGGTTGTTAATTCTTTAAATTCTTTACAAAATAAGACTGTTTATGTTATGCAAGATAGTATTATTTATGAGAATTTAAAAAATATCAATGGGATTGACTTAAAGACTTATAAAAAGACTAGTGAGTTAAAAACATTGGCTAAGAATGACATTATTGCGGTTGTTGACTATGATACTTATTTAGATGTAGCTAGTACCACTTTAAAAGATTATAGTCCAAGATATACTGGAAGTCTTAATACTCCATATACTTTTAAACTAAGAGAAAATAATGCCTTTACAAAATTATTTAAAGCTTATATTACTTTAAGTGATGCAAGTATTATAAGAATTGATGGCTTAAATAGTTATAAGACAACCTTAGATAGTGGGACTATCTTAGGAACTATTGCTAAATATATTTTATATTTTTTAATAACTTTTGTAATTTTAATCTATGTCTTATTTAAAAGAGCAAGAAAGATTAAAATATCGAAAAAAATTAAAAAAGAAGAAAAAATCAGATATATTGACCAATTAACTTCGTTAAAGAATCGTAATTATTTAATGGAAAATGCCTCATCTTGGAATAAAAATACTATTTATCCGCAAGCCATGGTGGTTGTCGATTTAAATCGTATTCAAGAAATTAATGATACCCTAGGTTATGAAAAGGGGGATGCCCAAATTAAAGCGGCGGCCAATATCTTAATTAGAACTCAACTAGATAATAGTGATATTGTTCGTACTGATGGAACCGAATTCTTAATCTACTTAGTTGGTTATGATGAAAGACAAGTTGTTAGTTACATAAAGAAATTAACCAAAGAATTAAAAAATATGCCATATGATTTTGGGGCATCTATTGGTCATAGTATGATTGATAGTGATAAAAAATTAGTTGAAGACGCTTTAAACGAAGCTGTTGAAGATATGAAAATCAAAAAGCAAGAAAATAGTCTTAAGGAGTAGCAATGAAAGTAAAAGAGTTTATTAAAAACTTTTGGGAAGTGCTTAATAGAAGAGAAATGCTAATTCTGCCGGGGCATCTTGCTTTTTCTTTTATCCTTTCTATTGTTCCTATCTTAACCTTAATTGGCTATGGGGCTGCTGGTTTAAATCTATCAATCGGTTTTATTGAAGAATTTATCACTAAAGCTTTTGGGAGTACTATTAGTCAAATGATTATTCCTATTGTTTCGGTAAGTGGGCTGTCATTTTCTTTCTTTGTAACCTTATTTATCGGCTTTTTTACCGCATCCAGTGGCGCATCAGCCATTATCATAACATCTAATATGATTTATGGTATTGAAGATAAGGGTTATATTTATCGTAAAATTAAAGCCCTAGTTATGACCGTCTTTATTGTCTTCTTGTTTCTATTTATCTTAATATTCCCCTTATTCGGTAATAAGATAGTTGAACTAGTAACCTATGTTAACTTAAATGCTAAAGTTACGGAAGAACTAAAAAAAATATTTGATTTTTTACAAGGTCCTTTTGCTCTTTTTATCATATTTTTATTTATTAAGATAATTTATGCTATGGCTCCCGATGTTAGAATACCATCTAAAAATGTTAATTATGGGGCAATTTTCACATCTATTGGATGGTTAGTTGTAACTTGGATTTATTCATTTTATATCAATCATTATGCTCATTATTCTGTTTTTTATGGAGGTCTTGCTAACTTAGTAATTCTCTTGTTATGGTTTTACTTGTTAGCTAATATCTTTGTGATCGGAATGGCTCTAAATTACCGGAAAAGTGAAATAAAAAAAATTAAATAATTATAACTACTTATTGTTCTTGATAAGTAGTTTTTTTGCTATAATAATCTTAATGATATCTTAGAAGAGAGTGTGTAGTTTATGAATGATAATATTTTAAAAATTAAAGATAAGGCTATTTATACTTTGGAAGAGAAGGTTAATGCCAGTGATTACTTATTATGTCTTAAGTATTTTCCAAAAGTATATTGGCTAAATGTTTTAATAAATTCTATTTTTCTTATTTTAGTAAGTATTTTATTAGGTACTTATTATCATAGTCTTTTTGACTTTTTAATTTTTCTAGTAATTTTTGAAATTATTAATTTAATAAGTTTAACTATTAACTATGATAAAGTAATGACAAAAAAATTTAGAAAATATAATGAAGAAGGTAAGATTTCTAATAGGTATGATTTTTATATTGATTATTTAATTGCTAGTAGTAATTTACAAGCTAAAAAAGTATTTTATAAAGATATAGTTAAATTTATTGAAACAGAAGACAAATTTTACTTAGAAATTAGAAGTAATAAAGGGTTTATCATTTTAAAAAAAGAAAGTATTTCTGATGAATTAAACAAGTTTATTAAAGATAAGTTTACTGGTCTTCCTTTTAAAAAAGAATTTGATTTAATAAATAGATATAATAAAAAAGAGCAAAAGATAATGGATATCTTATTTTGTTTAAGTATATTAAGTATTTTTGTAGCCTTTTATCTAGTTATTCATCTAACTAGTAAGTTTCCAAGTAATGGCTTTTTTAATACTAAGTATTTCTGTGTGGCTTGGTGTTTCTTGCCGATTCCCATTATTTCCCTTATTTTAAGTTTTGTTTGGGAGAAAAGATGTAATAATCATAAAAATTTAGTAATTAGTTTTCTTGCTATTTTTCTTCTTGGTTTTTTAGGTTCATTTTCATTAACCATAAATGATGAAGATATTTATAAATTTAATAATGTTATTGGCTTTACTATTCCAAGTAGTAAGTATATAAGTAGTAGTTATTCGGCAGTTGAAAAGAATAAGAGTGATGTTACTCATATTATTATTAATTATAAAGGTAATGATGACGGGGCAATCCTTAAGGAAATTGAAAATAATCCGAATTGGACAAATGATATTGAAATAATTAACCAAATGAAGTCAATATTACCTCTAAATTCTTTCATTATTAGTGGTGATTATTATCTCATTTTTAATGAAACAACTTCAGAATATAATAAGTTACCTGATAATTCAGGAAAATATACTATTGTTGCTGTTAAATATAGCGAAATAAATAAAACCTTAGAATTAAATAAATATACGATTAATTATGAAAAGTAGAATGTAGTATTAATATAACTAATACCCCTTATTTTTAGAAATATATGTCAAAAAAGTGTCAAATTTATAAAAAGTTTGGCATTTTTTGGCGTTTTTTTTAAATTTTTGAAGGAAATTTGGCTTCACTTACCAATATATATAATTAGGAAGGTAAATAATAACCTTCTAAAAAAGGAGGTGACAGGTTATGAAAATTATTTACAACAGGAGGGAGTTTAGACATGCTAGAAAAACAGAAAATCATAAAAATGTGGCATTACAATAAAGAACATAATATTACGGGCTTTAGTTTTCCACTTGCTTGGGATGTTATGTTTAACCAGATGTTCATTTCCAGTGATACTATGCCTTTAATAGAGTATATAGTTTCTACTATAGAAGATACAACTAAGCAAAATTTTAAAGCCAAAGTTAAATTACTGCCCAAAGACTTACCACAACATTCAATAATTGATACCAATAGTAAAAGTGATTTACTAATTTCTTATCTTAATGGAAAAAAAGAAACTAAATGTATTTTAGAAATGAATTCATCACATATTATGGTCATGAGAAATGCCTTTTATGCT
>CAKOMH010000029.1:0-18960 GCA_934096595.1 uncultured Bacilli bacterium
TCATAATACTGGCCATTTACATGTTTTTGTGTAGATGTACAAGTAACTTCTTCTGTTGATTTATATAACTTCCAGGTTACATCATTACTAAATACTCCTAGGTTAGGCATTACTTTAATTGCTGCCTCTGTTGGCTGGGCATTTGCATCTCCTTCACCTCTTATAGTAAATGCTTTTACTTCTTTATGTCCAGGTAATACTCCATCAAAAGCCACAGTTTTACTCTTAATATCCATTACGACATTAGTAGTATTTGCTGACGTAACATTATTATTCCCATTTTCCGGATTTTTTACCTGAAAATTTGCTACATAATAAGCATAAGAGATACCTACTCCAATTAACCCCACTAAACATACTGCTGTTAATGCCAATAGCAGTTGTTTCTTATTAATCTTTTCTTTCATTTCAAACCTCTACTACTTTTATTATTTCCCATTAAAAATAATTAATACCTAATAATCAACAGGTCTCTAGAATACCCATTTACACACTTTACACTTTTCATAGAGTTAAATACTCTATGAAAACCCTAGGTAAATACTGGCCTTGCAGCTTATTTGACCATAAATTTGACTAGAATAGATTTTAAAAATAAAAAGAACTTTACACTCTTAAACCCAGAAAATACCTAGGAACTTTACATAATTTTTTGACTAAAAATTTGACCACAATTAGTAAAAAATTAAGTCTTTTACCTATAGCATTATGCGCAATTATGTGATATAGTTTATATATAAATTAAAAATAAGGTACGAAAATACGGTTTCATAGAGTATTTAACTCTATGAAATTTTATAAACAAATTATTATGGTCAAAAAATATAAAAATATACAAAAAATACTCTAGAACTTAATAATATTCTAGAGATTATTTTTATTTACTTTTTAATCTTATAAATCTTTGATATTCCCCATGGAAGAAAGTTAAAAACTTATTAACTTCATCCATAGTAGTATTACATGATAAACTTATTCTAATAGTAGTCATAGCTCTTTTTTTATCTCCGTATATAGCCATAACTGAAGTAGATAACTCTCCTGATGAACAAGCCGTATTAGTACTTATATATACTTCATGATCTTCCATGGCATGGACAAAACTTTCTGGTTTAATATCCATTAAACTTATATTAATTACATGATATATTGAATACTTAGTATTATTAAACTTTAAGTTAGGATAATGACTTAAATCATCTACTATCTTTTCATTTAACTTTTTAACATATAATTCTTTTTTATCTAAATCCATTAAACATAATCTAATAGCTTTTGATAAAGCGACAATTAAAGGAAGAGGAGGCGTCCCTGCTCTAAGAGGAAAATCTTTACTACTACCATGAATTAACGGTACTATATCCACTTTCTCACTTTTATAAAGTAAGCCTATTCCTTTGGGACCATATATTTTATGACCAGAAAAACTGGCTAAATCGACATCATTTAAATTAATAGCAACTTTTCCTAAACCTTGTGTTAAATCACTATGAAATATAGTATTAGGATTTTCTTTCTTAATTATTTGTCTTATAGTCTTTAGGGGTTGTCTTACCCCAACTTCACTATTAACACCCACAATACTTACTAATATCGTTTTATCCGTTATTAAACTTCTTAAATCATCTAAATCAATTAACCCATCACTATCATTATTAACATAACTAATTCTAAAACCTAAACTTTCTAAATAATTAGCCAGCACATATTCTGAAGGATGTTCTAATTTGGATAATATTATATGATTACCCCTATTTTTATATCTTAAAGCCACTCCCAATAAAGCCGTATTATTAGCCTCCGTAGCCCCACTAGTATAAATAATTTCTTCCATCTTTATATTTAAACAATCAGCAATTTGTCTAGTAGCACTTTTTAAAAGGGCTCTTGATTTAACCCCTAAACTATGCATCGAATTAGGATTGCCTATATAATCTCTACTAACTTTAAGTAAACTGTCCAAAACATCAGGATTTACTGGTGTCGTGGCACTATAATCTAAATAAATCACAATAATCACCTTAATCTCTTTAAGTATAACAAAAAATCTATAATTAATCTATTAATTTTTTTTATCTAGTTTTAATCTCTTCCTATTATCATTTTCTTTATTATTCATATAACTTCTTATTTTTTCTAACCCAGCTTTTTCTAATTGGTCAACTCTTTGATGAGTAAGTCCTAACATCGCCGCAATTTCGACTTGAGTTCTAGTAATTTCTAAATCATCTAAGCCATTTCTTAACTTAATAACTTCTTTTTCTCTTTTCGTTAAACCCATACTCTCTAACAAGTTATCTATATTAGCAAGATATTCTTTATCTTCATATTCTAAAACAAAATCCCTACTATCATCTACTAAAAATTCTTTTCTATCTACTTCGGTTTCTAATATTACTGGTTCATCTAAACTTAACTTTTGACTATTAGCCATCAAAAATCTATATAATCTTTCTTCCGAAACCTCCAAAATCTTCGCCATTTCTTTTAAACTAGGTTCCCTCCCAAACTCATTATAAAACTCTTGATACTTGGTTTGATAATCAATATATAACCTTCCTTTATTGGCTAGGGCAGTAAACTCTCTTTCTTTAGTAATAACATACCTTGAAATCATATGTTTAATCCAACTATAAGCATGAGCCCCAAACTTAATATCATATTGAAAATCATACAATCTTATGGCTCTCAATACTCCCATAATTCCTTCTTGAATTAAATCCTCTAATAAAATAGAATCATTAGTATATTTCTTCGCGACAAAAACAACTAACTTTATATTTCGCATTATTATTTCTTCTTTAGCCAATTTATCCCCGTTTTTAGCTTTTTTTATAGTCTCAATCTCTTCTTCTTTACTTTTAAAAGGTGGTAAACCATATCCAAAATAAGGATTACTATTTTTAAATTCTAAACTCTCAACATCTACTTTTTCAATATCACAATATATATAAATAATTTCTCTTACCATCTTATTATCAATCGCTCTATCTAAATTACCATTTTTTATATAACGAATATTATCAACGGTTACATTACCTACTATTTTTCTAAAAGTTTTATTATTTTTAATAAATCTTTCTATCATATTATCATTAATATTACATTTACTAAATAAACAAGTAATACTTTCTAAAGCACTCAAATTATCTTTTATATCTTTTAATTCTATATTAAGATAATTATTTAATACTTCTAAAGGATTTTCATTCATCTTTTTAACTAAATATTTTCTTGCTACATCCTCTAACTCCATTAAATAATAATCAAAATCACAAACATCTAAACTAACTTCTTTTAAGTATTTCTTTTTAATATTTCTTGTTAAAGCCTCAAACTTATTTCTTTCTAGAAATAAAAAACGATATTTATAAAACACTTGATTAAAAATAATCCCTAATTTTTCTTCCATGTTAATTCCTCTTTTCAAGTTAAATTAGTATATCACAATTTCTAAAAAAGAAAAGAATCTTTATTTACCATTAATTAATAAGTTTTACTTTCTTTTTTCTTTAGAAAGTTTTACAATGATTTTACATCTTTTTTTAGATAAAAAATATAATTATTACAAACGAGGTTATTATGCAAGAATATTTAATATATATTAAACAAGAAATAAAAAGAAAAATTAAGTTAGAACCTTCTAAAGTTATTTTAACTGATTCTAAATTTATTCCCCTATTAGAAAAAGAGTTTTCTAAGGAAAACCATAATCTAAATAATAATTCCAATAAGTGCTACTATCTAATATTATATACGGCTCTATATTTTGATAATTTATCTATCTTAAAACTTTTAAATGATAATAACTTTTCTTTAGGAATATATCCTAGTAATTTAAGTCTTTATCTTTTAGATAATAGTTTTACGAAATTCTTTACTAAAGACTCTTATCTTCCTTTTATAATGAGATATAAGCCTTATTTTCACAGTTTCTTTTTATCTATTAAAGATTTACCTCCTATAGATAAAGAAAACTATATTAAAAGATTTATTCATTTAGTAACCTTCTTAGATAATACTTTAAAACAATTAGAAAGTAATCACTATAATTTAATAAATAGTTTATTTACTAAAAAAGCCTTAGATACTTTTTATGATACTACTTATTTTAAAGCCTCTATTTATCAATTAACTAATATTATTGCTCCTTTAGAAATGACTCCTAATAAAAATACTATAAAAAGATTAAATAATTTAATTACTACTACTAACTTTTCAATGTTTTGTCATAATTACGATTTAATGTTTGAATTATTTAGTGATGAAGAATTACTTAATATGTCTACTTCTCCCGAATACTTTTTTACTAAAGCCTTAAATTATAAACTTGATCTTACTAGGGTAATATATGTTTATAAACATAATCCGGATATTATAAATAATATGGGTTTACTATGTCCTAATATATTTAATAATTATTCTAATTATGAAATTATTATTTTAAGCAAAACTATTAACTTTAGTAGTCCCAATGCTAGTAAAGAACTTAAAAATTATAATTTTAAAAGAAGAGTATTATCTCTTCTTCCTTGGACTAAATAAGTCCTTTTTATTTTTGAAAATTTTTAGCAACACTTTCAACATTTACTTCTTCCATGCGATATTTTTGTTTAACATTAGGATACTTTTCATGATCAACTTCACTTAAAAACATCTCATAAGGTCTAGCATAAACTAAGTTATCACCATATAAGGCGCGATAGATTACTAACTTTTCTTTAGTTTCACTATGAATAGCAACTCCTAATACTAAATAATAATCTCCTTTAAAATGACGATAAATACCATTTACTTTTAATTCTCTCATAAATCAAATTGTTAAGTTTAAAACTTAACCCTACCTTTCTTTAAATTATTATATCTTTATTAAATTCGGATAGCAATTATCTTTTAATAAAATCAGGCATTTTTAATTATAAGTCCAATTTTCATACATTTTGTACGCTTTTTCATAATTTTCACTCAAAATAATCAAGCATCATAGCCTTTTTTACCGCTTTCAAAGTCGTAGCAGCCTTTTCTCTTGCCTTTTTAGTGCCTTCTCTTAATACTTGATATACATATTCCGGATTCTGGGCTAGTTTTTCTCTTCTTTCTCTAATTGGTTTTAATTCTTCTTGTAAAACCTCATTTAGGAAATTTTTAATTTTCATATCGCCTAAGCCCCCACGACGATAATGCTCTTTTAATTCATCTAAATTATTATATTCTGGTAAATACTTTTTAAAAGAATCTTCCTTACAGAATACATCTAAATAAGTAAATACCACATTACCCTCAACTTTACCCGGATCACTTACCCTGATATGATTAGGATCCGTATACATGCCCATAACTTTTTTCTTAATTTCTTCCGGACTATCTTTTAAATAAATGCAATTACCAATAGATTTACTCATCTTAGCATTACCATCAGTCCCTACTAGTCTTCTTTCATTAACATTTTCGGGAATTAAAGCCTCTGGTTCGACTAAAGTTTCCCCATAAATTGAATTAAACTTCCTTACAATTTCTCTTGCTTGTTCAATCATTGGTAACTGGTCTTCTCCGACGGGAATTAAAGTTCCCATAAAAGCCGTAATATCCGCCGTTTGACTAACTGGATAAGTAAAGAAACCCGCCGGAATACTATCTTCAAATCCCCTTAATTTAATTTCTTCTTTAACCGTTGGATTACGATACAATCTTGATACTGTTACTAAATTCATAAAATAAAATGTCAGTTCCGTAAGTTCTGGTACTTCTGATTGAATAAAATAACACACTTTATTAGGATCTATCCCGCATGCTAAATTATCTAAAGCAACTTCAAATACATTATCTCTTACCTTTTTAGGATTATCAAAATTATCAGTTAAAGCCTGCGCATCAGCAGCAAACAAATACATTTCATCATAATCCCCTTCATTTTGAATTTTAACCCTATTTTTTAATGAACCAACATAATGTCCTATATGTAATGGTCCCGTTGGTCTTTCTCCTGTTAATATAACTTTTCTCATAAATAAATACCTCCTATATAAAAAAGTCCTACTCTAACAAATTAGAATAAGACTTACTTATTGCCACTAAATTGTACTAACATACAACACTTATTTTAACGGTTAAGTACTCCGTACAAGCCTACTTTAATCGGCAAGTCTCTCCATAGCCCATTCAATAAAAATCCGTTACAGCCTTCCACCTATTACTGCTCTCTATAAACTACCATTTTATTTACTCTTCTATATCCGCGATTTCTCCTTTATTTTAGTAAATAATTAATATCTTTGTCAATACCTAATTAATTAGTCATTGTAAGTAAATTAAACAAAAGTTTTGTAAATTCATTATTCTGCAAATTACTAAAAATTGTATTCAAATTTTTACTTTCATCTCCGCTCATTTCTTTATAATTTTTAACATTATCAAGAACTACGCTTTTTACATCAGCATTATAATTCATATCATAATTTAGCGAATAATTATTATTAGCATCATTAATCATAATACTGCCATTTACCTTAGAATCAGCAACTTCTTTATTAAAAGTAATCGAATAATCATAGCTTTTACCATCTTTATTTAATTTAATCTTAATATTTTTATAATCTGGCATCGATAAATTTAAAACTTCTTCTTCATTAGTAAACTTCTCAAAACTTAATGTATCATTCTGATAGCTAATAATACTCTTCTTATCGTTACTAATATAGCTTATATTAAGTTTATCTTTATTATTTGTAATGATAATCTTTTTATCATTTAAAATTAAATTAATTTCCTTAATCTGACCCCAACTAGTATAAATATTAATTTCACTATCAATATCAAAATTATTAGGTATATACTCTTTAAAAAGATTAACATAACTACTTAATTTTTCATTATTTACTAATTTTGTTTTTATATCACTTAAAGAATCATTATTTAACTTATAACTAAACTTTGAATATAATCCCTTTTTTCCATTAATAGTATCTATTATTCTTCTTTTCTTAATATACTTATTACTTAAAACAGATTTTAATATATCAGCAATTTCATTAATAGAAGTAATATTTAAAGTTAAATCACTAGTATTATAGCTTCCTAAAACCCCACTTATATATTTACCAATATTACTTGGACAAGAGCCCATACACTCATCTTCATTATCCATCACATAAGCATAAATATTATTAAGTAGAGTATCTGATCCATAATATAAAGTATCATCTTGTAAAAAAGCTTTAATATTTTCATTAGTTTGTTTATTTTCTAAAGATATTTGATAAAGATTATTTTTATTACTACCAGCACCATTCAAAGATAAAATGATACTATTATCTTTACTAACAGATGCCATAAAAGTCATATTTTTGCTAAAATCTATTTCGGGAATATTATCATATACCTTACTTGCTTTAATTATCAAGTCTTTAGCTGAATCAATAGATTTTTTATAAATTCTCGTTTTATCCCCAAAAGTATCAAGAAGAATTATACTAAGTAAAATTAATGCAATGCTATATATAATCATTCTTATTATTTTTTTTGCTTTTTTCATTCTAACCACTTCCCTATTATTTAAAGCAACTTACCTCACCAATCTCAATTGGAACAAGCAAAGGATTAAGTGTTCCATAAAGTTTACATTTAAAGTGATATGTTAAGGTTTTCGACCTATTTCCTAGATTATCAACAGCAGTCACCTTAAAATTAGGCTTTTCAAAAGTACTAAATTTACATTCTTGTCCAGCATAACATACACCAGATTTTTCCCCTAAGCCCCATGCATATAACTCGTATTTATAAACTCCAGACCCAGCATCAGATGAGTACCAGTTTGCTGAATATACAATTGGTGAAGCCGTATCTAAATAAGGATAGGGCGGGATAAAACTAACCCAACTTCTTTTAAATACTATATTACAATCATCACCTGCATCATTACATTTTATTTCAATCGGATTCATACTAAAAAAGGAGTCAGCATTAACAATTTCCGGTAAAGAAGGACCTTCTTTATCTAAATAAACACTAGCATTCTTACTACAAGTTGTACTATTACCCGCCTTATCTCTAACTTCATAACTTAGTTGACTTGTTCTAACTGTTCCTGAACTATAAGACCAAGAAGTTCCAGGCGTTGTATCGCTACAACCACTGGCAGAATCTTGACATGTTGCTTTAATAGTTTGATTATTAGTTGTCCAAGTAGTATTTTCTCCCGACCAACTACAAGATGGCACTACGGAATCCTTCTTAATATTAATTTGACAAGTATTGGTATTACCCGCCTTATCTTTTACATAACCATAATAAGTTCTACCATTACTATTCGTATCATCCGTAACTGTTACTTCATCTAAATTGTTATAGGTAGGAGTTGTACTTGTACTAATACCATATTCACTAACCCCACTTAAATTATCCTTAGTAAACATTTTTAATTGAACATTAGTATTATACCAACCAGTTGGATCTTCATAACAAGTTTTTTCATACACAGTCTCCTCATGACACCTTTCAAATATCCAAAAGCCTGTACAAACTTCCTTTGTTGTTGGTTCTAAAATACAGTTTTGATTAGTACCAACTCCTCCTGATACTACCTTTATTTCACAAGTTGGAGGTGTTGTATCAACATTAACCTTAAGATTAGTTGAACAAGCCGTAGTATTACCAATATTATCTTTAATCGTCCAATCAACTTTCTTATATTCCATTTCCCTAGTTTCTGTTTCCGTTATATTAGGAGTCCCACAACCAGTTCCTATATCACTTCTACAGCCGTAAGTATATGTATAACTTTGCGACCACCCCGGATTATTTACTGGTTCCTTGCAAACGGGATTATTCATATCAATCCCCGTAACAGAAACTTCAACGGCCTTACTTATATTACCAGCTTTATCTTTAGCGTATGCATAAAAAACGGTATTACTATCTACATCTTTATATCCTTTATTATTCTCATTTTTAATGTTAAATACTGGTGTTGCTTTCTTATCCTCCATCAAAGCATAAGCATACTCCCCAAAGCCTGAACCATCGCCATCACTACCGTTAAAATTTATTTTCTTTTTCGATGCTTCATAACTAGCATTAACATCAACTGCTAAACTTGGAGCTTCTTTATCAATCTTAACACTTACAACTTGACTATATTGTTTACCATCAGCTTGTATTTGTACTCTAATATTATTATTATAAATCAAAGAAGTTCTTACTTTATAAATATTAGCAAACGATTCATTACTAGTAACATTATTTGTTAACTGACCACTTTTAGCCTCACTATTAGTCCCCCAAATAATTTTAACATCAGTTGTACTTGGTAAAGTATTAGGTTCTAAAAATAAATATACATCTTTGTTAGTCCAACGAATATTTTTATTTTCCCCAATACTATTATAATTTAACTTAACCTGTCCATCAATTTGTTGAAATTCATAAGCTTTAATTTTAATTCTAGATGATGCAATATCTAAATTAGCCAAATCACAGGAATTACCTTCATTAACATCGACATTATACTCATCTAAATCACGAATTAAATTAATTTCATAACAATCAAGATAGCCCCCTAAAGGATTACTTATCTTTTCATTTGCATCAGTATCATTTTCAGCTTCTAAGTATCCTTCTAAAACTAATTTAGCTACACTTATTGTCTCATTATTAACATTATTATCAGTTGCATACTCAATTGATTTCGTCTTAATTAAATTAATCTTATTATTATAAGCATTTAATTTTATTCTCTTACTTATTCCCATATAACTAGCACTAGCAATTAACATTAATATTCCCATTATAACTATAACTGCTAATAGTTCAGGAATCGTGAATCCATTATTTTTTTTCATTTCACACTTCCTATCATACCTAAAGTTTATCACAGTATTAATTTACAAACAAGAAAAAAGAACTACAATTGTAGTCCTAACTTATCAAACGATCTCTTTCTTTGATATCATATACTTCTATCTTTTCAATACTACTCATTAACTGATTATTTAACGCCTCATAACTATGATCTATATCTTGAATCATTAATTCAATTTTATCAACTATTTTTAAATAAACATTAATTTTATTTTCTAATCCTTGTAAATAATTTAGATAACTAAAATCTAAGGGTATATCATATTTAGTATTATTTTTGGCTTTATATAAGTTATCTCTTAAATCTTTAATATCTATTTTAGTTACATTAATTAAACCATTTGATGGATATACAAGTTTCATGATAACTCCTTATTTTTACCAGTAACTTCAATTACTTGATTCATATCATTTATTACTTCATTATTTAAACTTTTTAATGATTTAACAAAACTTAAATACTTATCACGATCTTGTGCTACTAAATTAAAATACTTAACAGAAGATGCTCCCACCCACTCTTTAGTATCAGTTGGGACATTTTCTAATCGATCAAACATTTTATTTATTTCATATTCTATCTCTTCAAGAGATTTTTTTATACTATCAGTTATTTCTAAAGCATTATTAGTATCAACATATTTTATTGCCATAATTCACCACTAATTAATCGTTTGTTTAGCTTGTAAAGAATCTATTATTTCATCGATTGCCGGTATAACTACTGTTCTTAAATAATTAATTGTGGAACTTATACTAGATTCTAAGTCCTTACTCTTTTCAGTCGTTAAACTAGGCATATCATTAATCATATAATTATTATTTAAAGTTTTAACCAAATTATTATTGGCAGCACTAGCTTTCGCTAAATAATCTATTTGTTTATTAACAGATTCTTTTAAAGCTTTATATTGTTCTAATTTCGCTAACATTTCACTAGATGTCATAACAAATATTAATCTAATGGTTTATTAGCAGCTTGTGATCTTAATGAGTCAACATCACTCATCGTCGTTTTAGCAATTTCACCTGTTTGGGCTTTAAATTGAGCATAATATGAATCTAATTCATTAGCAACTTTATTTAAACTATTTAAATATGTTCCCATCAAGTCCTTAACAGCTTTAACATATTCACGAGCAGCTGTGTTAGTATCACCTTTTAAGAAAGTATCAATTTCTTTTCCTTCATCAAAGCTACTAACTGATGATTGCATTTCTTCAACATATTTTTTGATTTGTGCTTTTACCTCTTCAACTGCAGTTTCGCTCATACCAGCAAAACCACCATCATATACCTTACTTGGTGATGCAGCACTGGAAATACTATCTTTAATGCTACTAGTGGCATCTTTAATTGTACTAACGCCTTCTTTAACTACCTCTTTTCCTGATTTCCAAATACCGGAAACAGCATTCCATGTCATACCCATTGGTGTAGTATTCCACCATAGTTTTCCTAAACTACCTAATAAACCCATCTTAGTTACCAGCCTTTCCAACTAGATTTTCTTCAGCTTCAGACATCTTAGTTACAATAGTAGACATTTCATTTTCAAGTTGTTGATAATATCCATCTAAAGTTGCTGACATATTTTTAGCAAGTTCATCCATATGCTCTTTAAATCTATCAGCAGAAGCACCTCTCCAAGCATTATCTATACCACTTTTTAACTCAGTCATATATTTTGCCATTGAATTACTTGTTTGTTCTATTAAATTAGTTTTAATACTTGCCATAGCAGTTTTCATTGCTTCTGGATCAAAACCAATTGAAGAACTATTAATATCATTTAAAGCCATAACATATCCTCCTCTTAATCTATCATGTTTTTGCTTTTACTCTTAATAGTCTCAGCCAAATCATTAATGAGAGTATTTATATAACTAGAATCTTCTTTAACTTTTTTCGTTAACATAATTAAATCATCAGCATAGGAAATAATATTACTTTTTATTTTTTCACTATTATCATTGATTTTCATAATCTTAACCTTTAAAGCATCAAAAGTATCGCCTTTATAATAATCTTCTAAACTCATAAACTTATTATAAATATCATTAAATAACTCTGATATTGTATCAGCATAATCCATAATATCCATACTAAGTTCCCCTAAGGATTCCCCATTTACTTCATACCCTGTATCCATGAATTAACCCTTTCTATTAAGTCTTGCGTACTCTCTACGCTCATCTTCATTTTAACATAAATAAAAGGCTTGTAAACACTTTTTACTTATTTTTTTATAAATAGTGTCAACAAGCCTTAAATTTTACATTACTAATTTAAAATAATACTAACTCAGTCCCATTTCTAATATCACTTTTTCTAACTAACATATCTTTTGAATATATTAGCCCAGTCTGTCTGTTAGCCAGAAACACATTTTCTTTTCTTGGATATACTTTAGATAAATCGCCAACAACATTACAAAGTAATATTCCTATCTCTCCTATATACTTATTTACAGGAATATACATTTCATAAGTCTTGTCTATCTCGGGGACAAATAACTTTATTAATACTTTATATTCCATTATTCTTCACCGTCCATCATAACTTTAATAACTTTATAAGAATCATTATCTACTTCATAGCCTAATCCCTCAAAATTAAGTTTTTTATCATCATTAGTTAAACTACTAGTCTTAAATAAACTTTGAGTACCAAAACCATTACCTAACCACAAACCATTCTTATCAAGTTCATTATACCATCGTTCTAATTTTAGACTCCTAATCTTATCATAATCATCAATCATAATATAAATAGTCTTCTTAGCATCTTTAACATGACTAAATAAGTTATCATAAAGCTCAGCGCCTGCCTTAGTTAAGCGTTTCTTATAAACACCCATTCCAATTACAATATTTACAGCATAATCTTGCGATTCACTTCTCGTCAAACAATCTCTTTCTAAAGACGCCGTTAAAACATCAAAATCATCATTAAATAACTTAATATCTAAATCTGGTAACTTAAAGATATTTAAAATATCAATAACTCTAACCTTAACATTAGGTACTTTCGCTAAAATATTAGTAAGTCCATAAATAAAAGTTATATAATCTTTAATATTACGACCCGTAAATAAGTGAATTTTACTCTTAAGTAAATCATACTTCGTTACATTTTTACCAACTAAATCATAACCAAATGGTACTTTACTTAAATCAGTTATATACTTAACCAAATCATCACTAGTAACATTTTCTGGTACTTTAATCAATTGTTTTACTTTATATAAATAATAATCACATAACTGTTCCGCAAATTGTTTTATAGTATCAGTTTCTTTTTCAATTGGTACAATATAAGCCGTTTGAAATTCATTATAAGAATTAACATCAGTATCATTAATCTTTACAATTCCGCGACCAACAACATTTTTAGGAATTAAACCTCGACGACAATTAGTAATATTGCGATACAACGAATCATCTTTCATTTGCATAACAATTGTATGGTTAAAGTATTGTAATTGTCTTTGTCTTAAAGCTGTTTGTGAGGTAACACTTACAACAAAAACAATTCCATACTTAGCAGCATCTCTAAATAAATTAGTAAAAATATCGGTTAATTTTGAATAATTTTCACTTAAAACATCATAAGCATTGATAATAAAACAAATAAGTGGTAATTTTTGTTCGTTCATTTGATTATAGTAAATGAAAGAACCATTATAATCAGCCATCATATTTTTTCTATTTTCTAATTCTTCAGCAATTAAACTAATAATGTTAATGACTGAATCAGGATCATCTTGGAGGATAACCTCACCAACATGAGGAAATTTCAAGAAACGACGCAATGATTCTGTACCAAAATCAATGATGTAATGAGCAATTTCATAGGGTGTATGTTCAATAATTGAAGACCATAATAAAGTTGAAATAAATCTTTCACTACTTGCTAAATTATTACTAATAATAGCTACATTCCCATTAGCCAAATCAATTTCTAGTAAGCCTTGTCTTTGGTTAGCGGGATCATCAAACTCACCAACCGCAATTTTATAAGTATAAGAAGCGGCCTTCCCCCGATTATATTTTTTACATAAATCGCTTATCATGATAGTACTAGGCATAACTGGTAACCAAAGAGGATGAATAGCAAATGTCTTTTCTTCATTTAAATCAGAAATATATTTAACAACATTTAATAATTCTTCACCTTGCGCTACTTGATTCTCTTCTTTTTTAGCGGTATCAAATGAACGAATAGCCCGACCAACATTATCTATATAAACAATAGAATCATCAATTTTTACTTTTAAAACATCAGAAGGATAATACTTAGCCCCGCACCATGCTGACTGTCCTAAATTATAGTAGTCATTATTACCAACTTGTAAATAAAACGAACCCGTTTGTTTTAAAAAAGCGGCATCAGGGCGTTTTAAAACTTCCATAGAATCACTTTTATCTTGAACTTTTAAACAAACTTTAAACTTCGAGTTTGACCAAATCTGGTCGTTAACAACCCCACTAGGTTTTTGAGTTGCCAAAATCAAATGGATACCTAAAGAACGACCAATACGAGAAGTAGAAATTAATTGTTCCATAAACTCTGATTGCTGTTGTTTTAATTCAGCAAACTCATCACAAACAATTAACAAATGGCTTAACGGTTCACTAACCTTTCCAGCACGATAAAGTTCTTGATACTTATAAATATTCATTGAACTTTCTTTTAATTTCTCACGAGTATCATTAAATATAGCTTGGCGACGACGAAGTTCTGAGTCAATTGCCGCAATAGAACGATAAATTTCCGACTTATCAAGGTTCGTAATAGTGCCAACTAAATGTGGTAATTTTATGCCTAATTCTTGATTTAAGAAACTCATGGCAAGACCACCACCCTTATAGTCGATAAGAACAAACTGAACTTCTTCAGGACTAAAGTTAACAGCCAAAGATAAAATATAAGTTATAATCCACTCAGATTTACCTGAACCAGTAGTACCTGCCACTAAACCATGAGGTCCATAAGCTTTTTCATGGATATCCATTTTAAATACTTCTCCATTTTGGTCAATACCAATTGGAACTGATAACGATAAAACAGGGTTATTATTTGTCCATCTTTCTAAACTATTTAATTGCTCAACCCGACTCAAATTATATAATTCCAAAAAACTTAAAGATGTTGGTAACTCATATCTTTCTTTTTCTACTTGTACGGGAATATTGGCTAATTTTTGAACTTGTGAATAAATATGAATTTCATCTTTATTATTAAAATCAGCTTTAAATATTCTTTGGTCTTTATTAATTTCACTAGTCATAATAGCCGATTCTGTTTCATTAACCACAATAAAATCAGAAATTTCACTAGGTAATGAAGTAATACTATCCGAAGTCATAATAATTGAAAAACCAACATTTTGTTTATATCTTAAAATCTTACTAACTAAAGAAACATTTCTAGAAGTAACTATATCATCAATAAAGAACAAATAATAAGGACGATAATTAGTAAAACGCTTACGAAAGTAATTTTCATCACCATTATCTTCCACGACTTCTGATTCGCTGTTAGCAACCCTAGCATCAAACTTTTTTTCTAATTCACTAGCTATAATTGAAAACTCTTCGACTGTTGTAGCAAAATAACGCAAATTTTTTTGATTATCCCAACAATGGGGTGCAATTCTTAAATAATCAAAACGCTCAGGATGCTTAGAAAATACTACTATTTTTAAATCGGTATAAGAATGAAAGGTCAGCATTTCCAAAAATAAACAGTCTAAAAAAGGATTAATCAAGTTATCTTCACCAACAATAGCATTAACACTATGATCTGTAAAATTATAACTAACTGGCACATCTTCAATAAATAAAGAGTCTTTAACGATATCCTTAGTCTTCGTTAATAAATTATCTTCATCTTCTAATGTAAACTTTTCCTCAGGAATATTAATTCTTATTTTTGTATAAGTTCTTCCCATACCTAATCTTATATCTAAAAAATCTTCATGATCAATACTGCGTTGCCATAACTCTTTTGTTTTATTATCAATTATACTAATACATTTATCAGCTGAAGGAAAATTATTAATAATGATACTGCGTTGTTCATCTTTAATTTCATTAATTTGTTTTTTCTTATCTTCTAAATACTTAGAATATTTACTTTGTCTTAAGGCTTCCCTTTTCTTTCTTCTTTTATTAGCAATAATTCGAGTAATAGTGGGCCATAATAAAGCTCCAGCGACCGTAATACCAACAGTTGCTAAGGAAATAATCAAACGATAATTAGATCCTTCTCCAGTAACATAATAACCTAAATAACTAATCATGGTTAAAACTGAAGTACTAATCATGGTAAGTTGCGGTCCTATAACTAAAATAAATGGGGTTTCATCTTCGGGAGTTGGAGCTGGTGGCTCATCAACAACAACTAAAGCTTCTTTTACAATATAATTTAATCGTGGAGCTTTAAAAAAGTAATCATTTTTACTAAATAATGGTAACTCTTCTACTTTTCGATTCTGATAATCACTTAATTTATTACCATCATCGGCAAATGTTCGATAATTTAAATTAGTCGAATTAATAGTTAAAGTACTACTTGGTTGATTGATAATTAACCAATTACCAAAAAAGATTATTTTTAAACCATAATATAAAATATAATCCCCACTTAACCCAACGCCAATATTTTTTAAATTCCCATGAGAATTAAAGAAATGATCGGATGCTGTACTGATTGAAAAATGCCCATTATTTGGCATCGAAATATTTAAAATATCACTACCGTTATTTGTACGACCATCATAAGAATAAAAAATATCACAATTAGAACTATTACCAACAGTTATCGTATTAAACATTTCTAATATTTTAACATTTTCATCATAACGAGGAATAGAAGTTAAAATAAAATTAGCATTATCATAATTAGAATAAATACTATAACATTTAAATGTCTCCAAATCATTACTATCATTAACTATATCATTAGAAACAAAATCTTTACTTAAATTAATCTTCCAAGTTCCATTAACTCCAGTAATATTTCCTAATAAATTATCCTTTATCTTCAAAGGATACATACCACTTACTTGATTGGGTAAATTTAATTTTTCAAATATATCATTAAAAAAGATAAAAACTATCATATTAAACCTCTACTATTCTTATATTTATAAGTATAGCACAGAAAATTATCTATTCCCAGTAAAATAAAATTTAATAATTATATTTTAACCGCGGCATTTTCGAAAGCACTTTTTATAATTCTAACCATAATAAAAAAGAAACTACTTTTATACATATTAATCCCGTAAAAAGCGTTTCTTTTATATTTTCAAATGGCGTCCCTGATGTGATTTGAACACACGACCTATCGCTTAGGAGGCGATCGCTCTATCCAGCTGAGCTACAAGGACAAATAAGGATTTTTTATTGTTGCATCCTTATACTAACAACATTATAAATAAATAGTAAATAAATCCCAAATCTCAAAGAGACTTTAAACCTAACCATCTCATAGGCTGCCACTAACTTATCACTAATTGATACTAAGTAAGAACCTACATACCTAGGTTTACTCTTCGTATGTGGATACATATGTTTAACTATAACATCTTTTTCTAAATCAGTTAAATCATAATACTTTGAAGCCTCTTTTAAGGCTGCCTTAGGATGAATACTTAACTTTTCATAGGCATCATACTCTACTAAATCCTTATCAAAATAAAAATCATGCAATAAAGCAGCTCTGGTTATCTCTTCTAAATGACCTAACTTTAAATTTTTAGCCAGAAAGTAAGATACTTTAGATACCCTTAAGACATGGTCATATCTACTTATCCCATGATGAGGCTCTAGATGTAATTTTTTAAACTCCGCATTATCTAAAATATCACTAACAATATCCTCATACTCTAATCTCTTTTTTATAGACATTTAAATTACTCCACCTAATTACCCATAATACTAGTAACACAGTATACTAGGGAACAAATAGTAAGTAAAACAATCGAAATAACCATATATTTTAAATTATTATCTAAATCTTTATCAGTTATTTTTTTACTATTTCTACTTCTTAATAATAAACTAACCATTTTAACTAAGTAAAATGAGGTAGCAATACTAGCCAGAATAACTCCTATTAACAATAAAATTTGATATGTTTTCATATATTTCCTCTTTTTTTCTTTCTTATTATAGCACAATTTTTTCTATCTGCAAGCACCACAGATTAGAGCCGTCTTTCTATCAATTAAAATACTAGCAGCTCTTTAACTTTAAGTTTCTAACCTTTTATATTATTATTCATAGTACCAAAAAAGTTATTTTGTCCTCTATTAACCCCACCGTTATTAGAAGCACTACCACTCATATTTTTGGCATTACTATTCTTATTACTAGTGTATTCAAGTAGTCTTAAAAGCATTCTAATATATAAATCACTAAGACCTTTACCTCTTAATTTTTTAACCATGATACGCTTATCACTATAGTCTTTTTCACTAAACATAATCTTGGCAATCTCATTTTTTAAAGTAGTTTCCACAGGTATATCAGAAATAATACCATCAATATCTTCATTTAAAATTCTCGTAGCATCAATTTCAATATCTTTACCACGACAAATAATAGTTAACTGTTTAACGGTTGAAACATCATTAATTTCAATGACAAAGTCACTATCTTCACTATAAGCCGTAAAATCTTTTTTTAAAGCTTCTTGTAAAACTCTAACATCTGTAGCTGTTCTCGTATTTCTAAATCTAATTTTATAATTTCTGGTATCTGGAATAATACCACTTTTTCCTTCATAGGGACGAATAATTAAAGTATAGTTATTTTGTAAATAGTTATAATCAAATCTCGTTACAATATAATAACCTTGTTCATATAATGAACTTATTCCATCATCTTCATATAAATTATATATATTACTTTCCCCAGGGAAAATATGTACTTCTAAATTTTTAGCTATACCAATATTATTAATATTTTTATCAGGAACATACATTGGAACAATAGAGCCTTTTTTAGCAAATACCGGATAATCCTCATCGTTAAAGAACATAACATATCTAGTATTACCATTAAATCGTTTACCCGTCTTAAAATCATACCA
>CAKOMH010000030.1:0-18634 GCA_934096595.1 uncultured Bacilli bacterium
GGTATATTTATACTATAAATTAAGAATAAGGTCCGTATTTTGGCTTTCATAGAGTTTTAACTTCTATGAATTTTTTAATGAGATAATAAGTATGTCCTAAAATGACCAGTTATATACTTGTTTTTACTAAAAAAGCAATTTACAGCACCAGTTATGTACTATAAATTGCTTTTAATTATTTATTCTTTCTGCTTGCCATTTTAATATTGGATAACCATTATTTATATTATTAGTATCTTCTACAAAAGCATTATCTCCGTTTATTACAAATATTACACTAGGCATTTCATCTTGAAATAATGGTTCAGCATTGGTATTTAGTTTATAACCATATAAACCATAGGTTGCCGAAGTACTTAGATAATAATTATTTTTAATTGTTGATGTAATTTTAGTATAGTCTGAAACATTTTCTTCAGCACCGAATATTCCACCACCATTAGATATTCCAACATTAACATTGCCAATAATTTTTTTATTATTAGATGCTGCACCAAGAATACCACCTGTCCAATTTAAATGATAACCACTAACATCTCCAAGATTATAAGAATTATATACATTACTATTCCATCCAGAAATTCCTCCAACAGAAGCTCTTAATCCTGTAACTTTTCCAGCGTTATAACTGTTATATACAGAACCTTCACCGCCAAGAACTCCACCGACAATATCTTTAGAATTGTTTGTTATGCTACCATAATTATAAGAATTTTTAATAACACACTTGTAGCCGCAAATACCACCAGAAGCATTATTTCCAACTATATCGGCTGCATTGAAACTATTTAAAATTTTGCCATAGTAACCAGCTATTCCAGCGTTATATGTATTTCCTATAACAAATGATGATATTAAGCCAATGTTTTTTATTACTCCATTATAAGCATCGCCAAACAAAGCATTAGCACTAGAACTAGACCTATTAACATACATATTGCTTATAATATGTCCATTACCATCAAATGTGCCAGAAAAAGGATTAATCCCAGTACCTATTGGTGTCCAACTAATATTACCATCTAAAGCATTACCATCACTATCAAACTTACCACCTAAATCTAAATCACTTGTTAAATAGATTATTTTACCTGTTTTATCATCACCATTATTGACTTCATTTGCTAAAGTAGCAAGACCATCTCTAGAATTAATACAACTAACATTATCATTAATACCACAGCTAGCAGGTGTTACAAAATAAACACTACATTTAGTTCTTTTACTTAAATTTGTTACATATAATCCCCATTTATCCTCATCCCATGAGGCTGTAACGCCATTATCACATACAACCTTTTCCACATTAATACCCGCTTTCTTTTCGGGAAAAGTACTTGAATACTGTCCATCTACATAAGGAGTCATAATAATATCACCATATATAAACTCACCAACAGTTGTTCTTATTACCTCTTCTTCACTAGATACAAAGAATTTAGAATAAGCAAAATAAATACCTAGTACTAAACATAATAAACAAGGTATACCTATATAAAAGTATCTAGAATTAGTCTGCCAATATCTTTTAAACTTTAATTTTCTTAAATATTTATCTTTATTAAACTTTTTCATAATATAATCAAAATCCTTACCACTATAATTATAATTAAGAATAATAGTAAATTTTGTCGAATAGTGTATTTACACAAAGTTTACACTTTTCATAGAGCTTAAAACTCTATGAAAGGCCTAGGTGAATACTGGCCTCAAAGGCCATTTGACCATAAATTTGACTATAATACTTTTAAATATTTATGACTATAAAATACCTGTTAAAGCCAATATTTACCTAGGTTTCTTTATGCTTTTAATGACCATAAATTTGACCAGAAAAAACTTTTTTTACTAACAAAATTTTATAGAATTTAGCCTATTTATGTGGTATATTTATTATATAAATTAAGAATAAGATACGGTTTTCTGTTTTCATAGAGTTTTAAGCTCTATGAATTTTTTAAAATCATTAGTATGACCAAAAAATGGTGTTTTTATACAAAAAAAACAATAATTAAGACTCACTAAATTTAATAAATCTTAATTATTGTTTAAATATAATTTAATTATTCAAATAATTTTTTAATTTACTAGTAACTTTTTTTACATGATAATAATTATCTAAAGTTACTTCCCAAGTTTTTTCCATTTCGTATTTAAAAAATTCAACCATCGATGATAAAATCTTGTTCTTCATCAAATTTTTCTAAAGCGGCATAATAATATTTTTTATCTACATATTATTTAAAATAAATCATCACCAATAAAAAAGATTTACTTCTTAAGCAATTACTTTCTCTTACTTAAGTTAGCAAATCTTACTTCACATATTTTAATATAAGCATAAATACCCCCAATAGTATAAACTATATTAAAAATAAGGGTCCAAATATTTAGCATCAATCCTAAAGCTTTGCTATCAGTAATAAAATTAAATAACTTAGGTCCAAAATCAATTATTAATTCAATTGGAAATTTAAAGACAATAATTACTAAAGCTATAATTAATAACTCAAAGATAAAAACAATAATATTTATTAAATCAGTATGAGTTAAAAAAGTAAATATTTCTTTTATTAATTCTTTAAAAGTTAAAGGTTTTGTCTCCTTTACTTCCTCTTTTTCTTCTTTAATTTTTGGTAATTCGATATCGTTCACACTAATCCCACTTTCTTTTATTTCTTTCTATTTTATTCTAACATATTTTTCTTATTTTTTAAAAGTTCTAATAATAAATATTTCCAAATTAATTATTATTATCTAAAATATTTTGAATAGCATTTAAAATAGCCATTTTTCCATAATCGTAAGTAATACCACCTTGTAAATAAGCAATATAAGGACTTCTAACGGGGCCATCACAGCTAATTTCGATAGATGAACCTTGAGTAAAAGAACCACTAGCCATAATTATTTCATCATCATAACCAGGAGTTGCAACGGGAATTGGTAAAACATTACTATCTACAGCACTCGATCCTTGGATACCTTGAACAAATTTTATTAATTTTTCTTTATCTTTAAAGATAATTCTGGTTACAATATCACTTCTCGTTTCATTATATTTAGGATATACTTCGTATCCTAAATTTTCTAATAAGTAACTTGCTAACATACCTGTTTTAATACTACTTTTAACAGCTTCAGGAGCCATATAAATTCCTTGTAAGAAAGAACGATTAATCCCTAAAGATGGGCCAATTTCTTTTCCTTCCCCGGGCGCTGTTAAGCGTTCACTACAAAGATTGACTAAATCTCTTCTCCCAACTATATAAGCTCCCGTACTAGCAATACCTGCTCCTAAGTTTTTAATTAAAGACCCAACCATGATATCAGCACCAACTTCTACGGGCTCTTTTGTACTTACAAATTCACAGTAACAGTTATCAACCATAATAATAGTTTCAGGACTTACCTCTTTAATAGTCTGACAAACTTTAGCTATTTTTTCAATACTTAAAGTATCTCTATTAGCATAGCCAACACTGCGTTGAATTTCAATTACTTTTACTTTATGATTACTTAAATATTCCATAATTTTAGCATAGTCAAAATCATTATTTACTAGATCAATTTGATCATAATTAACATTAAAGGCTTTTAAACTACTAGGATTTTCTCTTATACCTATAACTTCATCTAAAGTATCATAGGGTTTACCATTAATAGATAAAAGGGTATCATTAGGTCTAAGTAAACCAAAGAAGCAAACAGTTAGAGCATGGGTTCCACTTATTAATTGAGGGCGAACTAAAGCATCTTCGCCTCCTAAAATATCAGCAAAAACTCGTTCAATTTTATCACGGCCGGTATCATCATAACCATAACCATTGGTACCTGCAAAATCACTTTCATTAACATTATTTTCTTTAAAAGCTTTTAAAACTTTTTTACTATTAATAAAACTAATTTCATCTATTTTTTTTAAAAGCTCTGTATTTTCATTTTCAAATTTTTCTACTAATTCTAATAATTTATCCATTATCTACACCACCATCTACTCTAATTACCGTATTATTTATATAACTAGCATCATCACTAATAACAAAATCAATTACTTTACTTATCTCTTTAGGACTAGCAAATCTCTTAAGAAGGATTTTCTCTTCTTCAGCTTTTTTAAACTTTTCACCTAAGGACGCATTCATTTCAGTATCAACCCAACCAGGAGCTATTGCATTTACCCGAATAGGTGCTAACTGTTTAGCAAAGTTATGCATTAAGGAAATAACTCCGGCTTTACTAGCATCATAATCAATTGATTCTATATAACAAGTATCAATTCCGTTCGTACTACTAATAAATAAGATATTACCATCTTTATTAATCTTTTTACTTAATAATTTAGTTAAATAATAAGTTCCAGTTAAGTTAGTTTGTATAATTTTACTAAATTCTTCATAAGTCTTATCTTCAAAAGAATTATCTAACGCTATAGCAGCATTATTTATTAAAATATCTAAATCATCAATATTATCTACTAACGCTTCAATACTTTCTTTACTTTCTAAATCTAATTGATAACCTTTAATATGATATTTATTTATAATTTCTAAAGCTTTAGTTTCATTATGGCAAAATGTAAAAATAACTTCATACTTTTCTACTAAATATTTTAATGTAGCATACCCTATTCCACTAGTAGCTCCTGTAATTAAAACCTTTTTCATAAATATTATAATCACTCCAATTACATCTACCTAAGATTTTAACATAATATAGTCTTAATGTGTTATACTTATTATAGTGATATTATGAAAAAGATAAAAGAATTTATAAATAAATATTTAATATGGATAGTTTTAATATTATGTTTATTCCTATTTTTATATATAATAAAACTTATAAATGCTGATTCTATTAGTACTTTTGATAGTTTTATTTATAACCATGTAAAAAAGTTAATAAACCCAAACACCACTAAGTTTTTTAAAATAGTAACTGAGCTGGGTAATTACACGGTCATGATACCAATTATTATAATCTTTTATTTATTTAATAAGGATAAAAGTTTTAATAAGTATTTTACTATTAACTTAATAAGTGTCTTTCTAAGTAATTTTATTGTTAAAAGTATTATTAGAAGAGATAGACCCATTGACATTAATTTAATTATTGAAAATGGCTTTAGTTTTCCCTCAGGTCATTCCATGGTCTCCTTTGCATTCTATGGTTTTATTATTTATTATTTATATCACACTGATTTAAAGAAACCAGTTAAGTATGGTTTAATGACTTTATTAGGTTTTATTATTCTTTTAATTGGCTTAAGTCGTATTTATCTAGGTGTCCATTATGCTTCTGATGTTATTGGTGGATTCTTACTTGCCTTCATCTACTTAGTTATTTATATTAAATTTATTTATAAAAGAGAAAAAGCTAAATAGTTTTAGTTATAAGCTAATTTAAATTATTAAAAAAATTAGGATTCACAATAGAAATTCTAATTTTTTATTTTTATCCATAATTATATTATTTTTTTAATTTTATTTTTTATTACTTCAATATTATTTTCATCTAAAAGACTGGTTAAAGTATTCTTAATATTCATTAATTTTAATGATGATTCAAATTGAATAAGCTTTTCTTCGACTTTTTTTAAAGTATTAAATACACCCGTTCTGGTTATATTTAAATTTTCACCAATTTCACTTAAAGATAAATCTTCATAGTAATAATATTTAAATATTTCTTTTTCTCTATCAGTAAGTAGTGATTCATAGATATCAAAAAGATTGGTTAATTCTACTCTATCCATTACATTAGCTCCTTTATATTACCATTATCATCAATGTGCATTTTTAAGTAATTACTAGTTTTATTTAACCCTGGTAAGGTTATAACATTTCCCATAAGAACAACGATAAATCCTGCGCCCTTATTTAACTTAATATCAGTTACATGCATAGTAAAATCTTTAGGATATCCTAATAACTCTTTATTATCTGAAATCGACATTGGTGTTTTACTTACACAAATTGGATATTTATCTAGTTTTAAGGCTTCTAACAACTTTATTTTTTCTTCGGCTTCTTTACTATAGACAATCTCTTTAGCATGATAAACTTTCTTCGCTAAAGCAAGAATTTTTTCTTTAATTTTTAAATTATCATCATATAACTTGATAATCTTTTTATTACCATCATTACTTAAAAGTATCGTTTTTTGGGCTAATTCTAAACCACCATTACTACCTTTAGAGTAAGTATCATTGATAGCAAATTCTAAACCTTGTTTTTTAACATAATCTCTTACTATATTAATATCTTCTATAGAATCATCAGTAAATTTATTTAATGATACAATAATATTTTTACTAAAATTTAACATATTATCAATATGAGCTTGTAAATTAGCCAGTCCTTCTTTTAAATTACCTTGTCCATTATATTTTAAAGCTCTAATTGTCGCATTTAAAATAACTACATCAGGATAAAAATTTCCTTTAGGGCAAACTATATCAAAGAATTTTTCGGCTCCTAAATCGGACCCAAAACCAGCTTCAACCACAGAATAAGAAAAATTTTCAAGTCCAGTTTTAATAGCTCTAACTGTGGCCGTCCCATGAGCAATATTAGCAAAAGGTCCCCCATGAATTATTGCTAGATTATGTTCTAAAGTTTGAACAGCATTTGGTTTTATTGTCTCTTTTAAAAGAATACAAACAGCCTCCACAGCTTGTAAATCTTTAGTATAAATTGGTTTGCCGGTATCATTATAAGCCACTATCATATTGGCAACCATTTCTTTTAATTCTTTAAAATCATTTGCTAAACACACACATGCCATTAATTCACTAGCCACGGTTAAAATAAAGTGGTCTTCTCTATTATAACTTGAATTAATAGTAATATTTCTTAGAGCTCTATCATTAATATCTATGGTTCTGGGTAAAACAACTTTCTTAATTTTTAATTCATTACCTTGAAAAATATGATTATCAATAATAGCACATAATAAGTTATTAGCCGTACAGATAGCACTCATATCGCCAGTAAAATGAAGATTAATATCATCACTTGGTATGACTTTAGCACATCCCCCACCCGTGGCCCCACCTTTAGTTCCAAAAACTGGTCCCAAAGCTGGTTCTCGAAGTATAGCAACAGCGTTTTTATCCAATTTGTTTAAAGCATCAACCAGTCCAATGGCAGTCGTGGTTTTACCTTCACCATAAATGGTAGGACTTATGCTTGTAACTAAAATCAATTTACCATTTTTCACCTTTTTCAAATTATCTATATCAATTTTAGCAATATATTTACCATAATTGATAATATAATCATCCGAAATACCATATTTATTTAAAATAGTATTAATTGGCATCAATTTAGCATTATCTCCCATTTCTATATTTTCCAAATTACATCATATCCTTAAATAAACCATAAATATAAGCTTCAATATCAAATGGTTTTAAATCTTCCATTCTTTCACCTAGACCAATAAATTTAACAGGAATGTTTACTTCTTCTTTAATAGCTAAAACTATTCCCCCTTTTGCCGTTCCATCTAGCTTAGTAAGAACTATACCAGTAATATTAGTAATTTCTTTGAAAGCTTTAGCTTGCATAATTCCATTTTGACCAGTTGTTGCATCTATTACTAAAAGTGTCTCATGCGGAGCATCTGGTATGAATTTAGCAATAACTTTATTCATTTTTTCTAATTCTTTCATTAAATTTACTTTGTTTTGCAAACGACCAGCAGTATCAATTAGGACGATATCAGCCTTTTGTTCTCCTGCTTTTACTAAACCATCATAGATAACACCCGCTGGATCAGTATTTTCTTTACCATAAAAGATTGAATCAGTTCGATCGGCCCAAACTTTTAACTGTTCAACAGCTCCAGCTCTAAAGGTATCGGCCGCAATTAACATAACTTTCTTCCCTTCGTTATGATATTTAAAAGCTAGTTTCCCTATTGTTGTCGTCTTCCCAACACCATTAACACCAACCATTAATATAACAGTTGGTCCTTCTTTAGCAATATTAATTTTATCGGTAATATTTTCACCATTAACATAGATAATAAATAATTCATCAACAATAACTTCATTTAAATATTTAGTATCCGTAATATTTTCTTTCTTAACTCTTGATCTTAATCTATCTAAAAAGTTTTCAACGGTATTAACACCGATATCAGCCATAATTAAAATTTGTTCTAATTCTTCAAAATAAGCATCATCTATTTTCGTATATTTAATACCTAAGACATTTAATTTAGAAACAAATTCATTTCTTGTCTTTTCTAAACCTTTACTATAACTTTCTACTTCTTCATTTTTAGTTTCTTCTTTACTTTTATTATTTACAATTTGTTTTAATTTATCAAAAATTCCCATATAATTCACTTTCTTTCTAATAACTTATTATACCTTAAATTTTTCTTTTAAAAAAGGAATTTATCTTTGTTTTTATGATAAACTCCTTAAATTTAATTATTTTTTATCTTTTTAGTGTTTCTTTATAATAGTTTACAGCCTCTTCGTAAAGTCTAGGTGTTTCAAGGTAAGCTTTTTCTTTATTTGTTAATAATTCTAAACAGTAATCACGACCATAAGTCTCATAAACATAACCAAACATTTTTTTATAATCACTATATTTGCCTTGACCATTTTTATTATCGAAAACTTCTTCTAAACTTGTAGTAACTGGTCTTTGATTAAAACTATATTGATTAGCAAAGTAACAAGCCATACCTTCAGTTAACCAGATGACATTGGGAGCGTTTCTTATTCTTAATTGACATGAATGCACAAATTCATGAACAAGCATATTTTCATAATCATCATATGTAGCATCTTTATGCGAAGTTTCATGAAGTCCCTCTAGGGATAAAGTATCAACGATAAACTTACCATTATTTTTACATGTATACCCACTAGTCCAATCATACACTTTCATTTCAGGACTACACTCAAGAAGAGCTTGATGAAAACTTTTAATATCAGGAAATAAAGTTACAATAGTTTTAGGTCCAAATTCCTTCATATCAAACCAGTCGACTACTTTACTACACCTAATCTCTAAATTTTTTACCAAAGTATCAATATATGCTAAGTCTTTTTCGCTATAATTAACTTCTAGATATTTTAGTTCTTTTTGCATTTTTACCTCTATTTTACTTGGCAAGCATCATCGGGTACAAAAGCTCTTATCTCATCATAATTACCGTTATTATACTTATAAATATAAACATTTTTATTTTTATCACAAGAGCTTTGTTTATCCTCAAAAGTACCATTATTCTTTAAATCATTAATGCTATAAGCTTTAACACATTTACCACCAGCACTTATATTATTTTTTGCCGTGTTTTCATCTTTTATTTCAAAGGTACAAGAGCTTAAATGTAATTTTTTCAACGATATTTGCTCTTTGGCATAACTTACGGCAGCATCTTTTAAATTATTTACAACAATATCACTGGTTTTATCTTTTTCTTTATTTAAAAGCCCCATAATATTTGGTGTTGCAACCGTTATCAAAATAGCCAAAACGACAATAACCGCTAATAACTCAACTAGTGTAAACCCATTTTTTCTCATAACTCACCTAGAATTTGCTACCTTTGCAACCAAATTTACCACCTTTAGCACCGTTTTTATAGCCTTCTAAGATATTTGATTCAAAGGAATGAACTTTTTTACTATTTTCTTGATAATTTTTAATACCAATTTTAATAATTTCATCTAAAAGCTCACGATATTTTTTACCTTTTGGTTCCCATAAATAAAATGATAATGATCCGGGAATAGAATTAATTTCATTAATATAAACTTTATTATCATTTTGATCAATTAGAAAATCAATACGACAAACTCCAGATAACCCAACGGCTTTAAAGGCCTTAACGGCAACACTCTCAACTTCATTTTGAATTTTTTTATCTAACTTAGCAGGAACTTTACGACCAAGACTTGCCATGCCTTTACTTGGCGTGTTTTTAGCATTACCAATATATTTATCGGCATAAGTTAGAAGATGATGAACAGTAGTTACTTCTTCAATGCAAGATACATCTTGATATTTATAATCGCCTAAAACAGAGATATTAACCTCACTTAAATTTTCAACGGCATGTTCAACCAAAATTTTCTTATCATAGGAAATAGCCTCTTCAATGGCACTTTTTAACTCAGTTTCATCTTTAGCAAAATTAATACCAACTGAACTTCCTAAAGTTGCTGGTTTTACAATTAAAGGATATTTTAACTTAGCACATTCTTTTAAAATTTCTTCGGGAGTCTCGCTATAATCAGTATCATAAAACCATGTAAAAGCAGTCATTGGTAAATTTTTACTTTGGAAGACTAACTTTTGCGTTACTTTATCTTGAGCAACACTTGATGATGCAACATCAGATTCACAATAAGGAATACCCACTGTTTGTAAATAACCTTGTAAGGTCCCATCTTCCATATTAGTACCATGACAAACTGGTAAAATTAAATCTAATTCAGTTACAATATGTTTAAATAAACCTTTACTTTGTAAATAAAATTTACCATTCTTATTAATTAATGAAACATTACTAGTATATCTTTTTAGTAAATCCATATCAGTATATGTTTCCATATCTTTTAAAATTTCGCCCGTATACCACTGTCTATCCTTAGTTATATAGATAGGAATGATATCATATTTTTCCTTATCTAGGGCTTGCATTGCTTGAACAGCTGAAATAATACTTACTTCATGTTCAACAGATACCCCACCAAATATTACACCTAATTTTATATTCATAATTTTTTTCCTTCCTTAATTTCCTAATTTTTATTTATTTTAAATAGTTTTTGCATACTTATATTTATTCATTATAAGTATCTGGTAAATCATTTTCATATAAAGCATAAATATCTTTTTTACCTTTTAACTTGTTAACAATAATATAAGTTTGTCTAACATCATTGGTAATAATAATTCTGTCTTTATCATATTTTTTATTCATTAAGCCTTCATAAATTGGTTTCGTTTGTTTTTCTCCAACTAAAATGACATAATCAGCAACAGCACTAATTTCTTCACCAAATTCTTTATTATATTTTTCTTCTTCTGCGCCTAACTCAACCATTCCGGGGGTAACTACCACTTTATCCCCTGGCATCATACCAAGAACTTCTAGAGCTACTTTTGCCCCCACTGGATTAGAGTTATAGGCATCATCAATTTGATACATGTTACCAATTTTCTTAAGTTCTAGGCGATGTTCAATTGGTTTAATCTTCATAACGGCAGCTTGTAATTTAGAAATGGATATGCCAAACTCATAACCAATCGCAACGGCTGAAACAATATTAGAAATGTTATGACGCCCTAAAAGTCTAGTTTGAAATTCATAAGCTTTATTTTCACTCTTAAAGAATATCTTAAAAGTAGAACCCTTATCACTACATTTTGTATCTAAGCAGTAAAAGTCCGCCTTTTTATTATTTACCGCATACCATACAACTCTAACTTTATTTTGTAGATCATATTTAACTTGTAGAGGATCGTCCATATTTAGAAAAGCTATACCATCACTAGGCAAACTTTCAATAAGTTCAAATTTTGTTTTAACAATATTTTCTTGACTTCCAAATGTTTCTAAATGGGCTTTACCAATAGTTGTAAGTAAACCGTATTTAGGATGGACTAAGTTACAAGCATTCTTAATTCTTCCTACTTTATAAGCTCCCATCTCTGCAATAAAGATTTCATCAAATTTTGTTAAATCATTATTAATGGTTGTCATAAGGCCCACATCAGTATTAAAGTTTTTAGGGGTTGGATGGGAAATATAATCCATAGATAAAATCTCATTTAAAATATTTTTACTACTTGTTTTTCCATAAGAACCTGTAATACCAATAACTTTTAAATCTTTATAAGAGGCTAATTTATTTTCTGCCATATTCCAGAATTTTTTATAAATCCCTTTTTCAATGGGATCATTAATTAGTTTAACAAGATAAACCATATAATAGTTTAGTACTAACATTAAAGAAGCAGTTAAAAACAAGATTTTAGCATTACCTTGGAATATTAAATATAAAAGCAAAGGAATTAAATTTAAAAGATAAAGCGTTGTTATTTGTCTTTTAACACGAGCAGTTTTAACAAGAGGTTTTTTAGCTTTTTCAATCATAATGGAATATTTAATAACTTGGGTATCAAATAGATAGATTAAGCCACTTGCAAGAAGTAACACTTTAGATAGAAAACCACCAGTAAATAAAGCAATAAGACTTAAAATTAAACCGACAACATCATAGTGTTTTAAAGCTTGTACTCGGTTTTGTTTTAACCATTTTAAATAACGGTTATTTTCATTATATAAGTTTTGTTGTAACATGTGTAAAGATTTTTGCGATTTAACAGTTACAGCATAAAAGATAATTAAAAAAAGTAAAGTATTTATAATTATAGTCATTTTATTCTCCTCCTAAGAAATTTATTAAAATATTAGTTACATAATCAATGCGTTCTAAGTAAGCGTAATGGGTGGCTCCAGAAAGTTCGATTAAAGCCCCATCTTTAAGAAGTTTTTCTAGTTTACGAGCCTGTTCAATTGGTGCTGCGGTATCCAAGGTTCCCCAAATTAGAAGCGTTGGAGCGGTAATCTTCGTTGCACAATCACTCAAATCTTGATTAATAGTATTTACTAAGACAGTTCTCATAACGGGACTGGCATTTTTATAATCGGTTGAGCCAATGTATTGTTTAGCAATTTCTACTAAATCTTTAGTAAAAGGAACTTTCTTTAAAGTTTTAAGGACTTTTTCTTTAAAAGTTGGTTTGTATTCTCTAATGCAAGGAGCTCCGAATAAAATTACTCTTTCAGTCTTATTACGACTTGCATAGATAATTGATAAACGGCCGCCAAAGGAATGTCCTACCATAATAGGATTTTCGATATTTAGAGTCTTTAAAAAATCCTCAATAAGTTTAGTATAACTAAAAACATCAGTATCCATATCCGGTTCAGTTGATGCTCCAAATCCGGGTAAATCTAAAATAGTAATACGATAAGTATTTTTGATATTTTTATCATTTATTAACTTAAGGGCTAAAGGACGCATCATTTCCATATTCTGTCCCCAACCATGAAGCATTACAATATCTTTAGTTCCTAACCCCAGTTGATCATAAAAAATATGTTTATTATTAACTACTACTTTCATAAAATTTCCACCTCAATTAATTATAGCACGACTTTCTTATTTTATTATGAATTTATGGATTTTTTTTCGTAAAAATATGTCTATTGACATTAATAGTATTTTGCTTTATTATCCTATATAAATAATGAAAATATTTAAATAAGTAAGCAGGTATTAGAAAGTTATAGAAAGAAAAAACAGGTTAAATTATAACCTATCTTTCATATAAATCATATTGCTTATCTGTATTATTTTTAAATTCTTTAAAACTAATTAGCTGAAAATAAGCTTCTTTTATTTTTTCATCAGGTATTCCTAGAAAACTAAGTAAACCTACTGCTGATGCTAAATCTATCTTAAAAAACAAATCATCAATTTTTAATAACTCATTAGCCTTATTATACATATCTAATTGCTCTTGGGATAAACCATCTTTATCTATTTTTTTATATAATTCTCTTAAATACTCCATATTCATAATAAGTCTCCTTCCTATATTAACTTATTGTAACCATATAAATATTTTTCTAATGCTGATTGAGAAGCTGTAACAATTTTACCTATTTTTTTACCAAATAACTCATATACTTGATCACTACCACTTTGCATCTTTATTACATTTAAGGAGTCCCCCGTATAATCAACATATACATTAATGCCAAAATTATTTTTAACTTCAACATTATTGTTACTAAGAACATTAATTAACTTTGATAAGTAAGAATATGCTTCAATTCCGTTAACATTTTCTGGTAATTCCATATTCCATAAAGTAGAACTGACAGCTTCCGTTAAATCTTCACCAAATATCTTCTCAACTAATCCTGGTTTTTTAAAATTGGCTGCTATTTCCTCAATTTTATTAATAGGTATTTCCCCCGTAGCCTTTCTAAGCTCATTATCAAGGTTATCAACATTAGTTTTAATTATATTATCATAAACTGGTCTTAGTTCTTCTTTTTTAAAGTAATCACGGGGCAATTTTGATAAAGACGACAAACTACCATTAGAATCAGATAATATTTTCTTAGGATTTAATAGCATAAAACCTAACTCTGATTCCCCTATTTTAGCTCTAACTAAGTCAGTTGCTCCACCTACAGCATTAGTTGCATCGGCAAGAATATAATTACCATCGCCTAGGTCAACACTTATCCATTTATGACTTCCTATGTAATTTTCTCCCTCAATAACAATCTTTGATTCATCAAAGCCTGCTGCTACCAACGCTTCTTTATAAAGTTGGGACCAGCCTTTACAAATTATATTATCACCAGTTTTAATTTTATCAAGACTAACATCTTGATTGTATATATCAATCTCTTCTTTTATAAAATTTTTATTTTCCGATACTTGCATCCATTTAACACTATAATTAACGCGCTTATTTAATTCATTGTATAATTTTTTTGCAATCATAGTTGGATTTGTTAGACCATCTATTGATTTTAAAAGTTCATCTTTTAAACTAGTAGTATTAACATCTGAAATATTTTTTAAATTTCTATAAATATCGAAAGCCCCATCGTCTAATGATTTAATCATCTTTTGAATGTTAGCCTCATCAGGTAAATAAACACTAAAACCACGATTACGATAATCTGTAACCTTAGAATACATATCTTTTAAACAAGAAATAGCTTCTTCGTTACTTATATCATCAAACAATTGAAAATTTTTATTTAAAGCATCATCACCATGTTCTGATATCCAATTTAAAAAATCGCCTGTATTAATTTTATACTTACCAACATTTTGCATATTTCCTAAAATAGTTTCTGATGATAATAAAGTTTGAGCCTTTATTGAATTATCAAACATCCACCTATCATTAGCAATACTTGCTAAATCTCTTATCCTCTTAAGTTCGACATCACTAAAAGCCTGCTGATAATTATTATTATTAATCATATTATTTAACTCATCAAAAGCAAGTAAATACTCTTTACGAGAAGCATCCAAAAACAATTTAGACGAAGAAGCATCACTAAATCTTCCATCTGCATTTTCAAAAATTTTAAACATTTCCTCATCATCAATAATATTTAATAGGGTTTTTACTTTTATCATTGGGGCATTACTACCGTTTAAACTTTTCCCTAAGTATTCTTTAGTGTTATTTAATAAACCGTTATCAAATAAACTACGCAATTTAGCCGAATCTAAATTCATAATAAGAGATTTATTTATATCCGTAAATTTAAATTCATGATTTAATATTTTCATTGTGTTATTATCATCTAACTTATTAATAATAAGGGCTAAATTAGCTAGTGTCGTTTTATCTATTATTTGTTCAGTTAATTTTTCATCAAAATTGTTAAAAATTTTATTTAAATTATTACTTTCCAAAGAACCAATTATCTTATTTAAAGATTCACTATCTTCTAATAAATTTTCATATACTTTAGAAAGTGATTTGGGATTAGCAGCGTTCGATATTTCATTTAATATATTAGTACTATCACATTCTTTAATTATAGTTTCTAAACTAGATGCATCAATTTTGTTTATTTTAGTATTAAACTCACTTATTGTTATTTCGTTATTTTCTAATGATTCTAACAACTTCTTAGCACCTTTGGTATCGTCTATATCTTTAAAATATTTTCCTAAATCGAAAACCTCGCTTATTGCTGATGTTGCCATTCCACTTAGAGCACCAGTTAAAACACTATTAAAGCCACCTAAGTCATCAAAATTTTCTTGTAATCTCTTTAAAACGCTATCGCTACTAGTATAGTTTATATAATTTCCTTCATTATCAGTATAACCGTCCTTATAACAACTATCAATTAAAGTCTTAGCAAAAGTTTCCGCGCCACCATCGACGCCATCTAGACAAACATGGACTAAGCTGTTAATTAATTTAGTTTTTACGGTAGATGCAGATTTTCCAAATACATCAATACCATTAATTTTGGCACCAACAAAAAATTGAAATCCTTCCCATAAACCATTTAAAGCACCCGAAATTATCCCGCTAATGGTGGATGCGCCTTTTTGCCAAGCATCACCTGTACCTTTACCAAAACCAGCAACTCCAGCAACGGTAGTTACAGTAGTTGCGGCAGAGGCACTGGAACCTGCAACGCCAACAGCACCTGCAATACCTGCGGTTAGAAAAGTTAAACCAATAATTCCTGCCGTATATCCGACTCCATTCGTTATTTCTCTAACATTATTAAAAAATAAGCTATTACTTTTTAACCACTTACCAAGAGAATTATTTTCATAAAAACTATCAAACCACCCAGAGACATGTTTTTTGGCTACAAAAGCTTTTGTCCCTGCCATTATTTTACCAGAAATGGAATCCCATTCTTTTTTGTATGCTATGGAATATAAAAGATTAAGAGGTGCATCAATAAAAACATATGTTACTAAACTTACTGCTGCGCCGATGATTGTTATGCCAGTATCCAAAATTGCCCCAGCAAGATTACCAACACCTTCAACTAGCGAAGATATAACTGTTCCAACAGTAGCGCCTGTAACTTTCTGAACCGTGTTAGCAGCCTCACTAATTTTTACTAGGACAGGTAAAGCGTTTGTTGTTAACCATTCCATTGCTGAGCCTATAACTTCTTCACGCCCCGCAAAGAAACTTTGGGACTTATTAGTAACTACAGCTCCTATGTTTTCATTAAGACTTCTTATATTATCAATACTGTTACCATCATCACTGTTAAAATCCATTTCTTCTATATTAACTGATGAAATATGATTAGCATTTGTATTTTGATAAGAATAATTACTATTACTGTTTTGATGGATACCATTTATCTTGGGTTTAAAATTATTCGTAAAGTTGCCCAAATCCCTTGTAAGTTCGCCCATATTTACCTCATTACTTTTTCTCTTAAAATAGTTACTCTAATTCCAAGTTTCTCTTCTATTTCTTTTTTTAAATCATTACTTAATATATTTAAAAAATTTGTTTTAGCTTTAGCATTGACTAAATATTTGGCATCATCATACTGTTTAGTATTTTTTCCAAAAATAATTTTTATAACTAAAGAATCCGACAAAGCAAAATTTTTAGGTATCATTGGTCCATAGCATCTATTAAATGGCTCATTAACATATTTACCGTTAACAAAATTATTATTTAATACTTCTTTATATGTTTTTTCAATCATCTTTATTGTATTTAAATTATATTTCTTTTCTTGATATACTTTTCCTAATTCATTTAAATCATTAATACTTAATTTTTCAATAAAGAAATCATTTATTATATAAATATAATCTAATCTCAAATACTCCCCTAAATCATTAATCACATTAGATTTATTAGGATGACCAATACCAAAATCTAAATCACTGTTTTTTATTTTATTATCATATAATTTTAAATCTATTTTATTTTGTAAATATATTTCAAATAATTGTTTATAAGCTTTTTTTAAAATGACATATTCTTCTAAAGAAATATTTTTAGATTTAATTAAATTTTCATTACTATTTTGCATACTTATTCTCCTAAATTAATATTGTTTCGATGATTTAACTTATCTTCAAAACCAGTAATAAATTCTTTTTGTAATGATTCTTTGGATCTTGGAGCAATATATGGCATATGAACATTAACATCTAATAGTGCAATATAATTATCTTCATTAACATTCTCATCTACATCTGATACATCTATTATATATGGATCTCCCCAGGTTGATACAATTATTTCATTATCCGGTGTCACATTGGTAGCACACATCGCATGACTACTTCCACCATAAAGACAATTATTACCGTTTAAATAACTTAAATTATATCCATCTGCCCAAATAATTGGCATATCATTATTTTGCTTAATAGCCCTTACCTTATCTACTAACTCATCATTTGCTATACCATATTTATAATCAATATCTACTTTTAAATTATAATTTTTCTCCATAAATTCACTAAAAACTTTTAACATGTCAGATGATGTTCCATGCGCTCCTTCTTCATCAATTTGCGCTCTACCATTATCATTAGGTACATTTTCTAATGTCTGGGAGCCATTAACAATTTGATCAATTGAATAACCACTACCTTCTGCCCAAACATAAGTAAAATAATCAAAAATCATATTATCATAATTCATAATCTTATTTCCACTTTTATCAGAATAATACATGGGATAGCCAAATTTTTTTTCGAATTCATTTGGTATATTTTCAAAGGATTTAAAAATACAATTAGCAAGAGCTGTATAACCACAACCGACATTATTTATTTTAGAAAGATACGCTTCATAATCTTCCATTGTAGCACCTGGATAAATTTTCTTTAATTTTGAAATTATATAATCATTTTGTAATAATTCATACACAGTATCATCATCATTGCTGGCAGCAAAATCACCTTGATTACCACCATATTTGTGAATTGGATAATTATTACAAGAATAAATACCACTTTTATCCATTAAAGAAATGTAATTATTTCTTAAATTATAGTTTTCGGTTATAGTAACTACTCCAAAAGATGTTATAC